>JAGOGN010000072.1 GCA_017996675.1 Lachnospiraceae bacterium
ATTAACTTGAAATTCATGAACAAAACCTACAGAAGCCGCTAAGCCTTGAATTATAAAGGGTAGCGGTTTTGTTTATAAAAATTAGAGATGAACAGAACTATTGGAAATGAACATAAGGTTTTGTTCAGAAATAAAATAAAACTATAGTGTGGGGCTGAGAAGGTTTTGTTCATTTTATGGTCAGGAAGAGGGTAAAGAACCCCGAGTATAGTTTAAATGCTAGCAAATTATAAGTCTGTTTTTTCGGGAAAATATCAGGTACAATCTCCACCATATGGAGGTGATTGTAGTGGGAAATGTAATTCCTATGACTGATATTGAAACAGAAAGAAAGGATTATCGCTATGCAGTTTATGAACACAAGTTAGTGGGACCAGATGAGATAGTTTATTCCAGATCGTTTATAGTAATCAAGAATAAATATGATGTGATTATCCGCTTTACAAGGCTGCATAACTTTGTGGGTGCATATGAAAACAAGGTTTTTCGCCCTTTGACATCTGACGTCAAAGCAAAGATGCATTATATCTGCATGATGCTGAATTATGTGTTGATAGACCATTATGATGTCTATAAGGTTGATCATGTATTTAAAGTGACAAAGGAAATACTGACCTGTTTCTTTATGGATTATGCTTTGGAGAAAAAGGCAGATGGGGGTTATCGGGGAAGCCAGAGTATTGAGAAGTGTGTGTATGCAGTGACACTGTTTTTTAAAAAACTCACGCACAAACATGGTGGATATTTGACGTTAAAGAAGGAGGAGTTGTATGTCGAGAGTCAGATTTTCACGAAACGGGGAAGAATGATAAAGAAACAAGTTCCAGCTTTTCAAATTAGGGGGATTCAAGAGAAACAGGAAATATTCAGAGATATTCCTACAAAAGTATTTCAAATTCTTATGAATCTGGCGGTCAGATATGCTCCAGATATTTCTTTCGCCATAGGTTTGCAGGCATTTGCGGGCTTGCGTCCGGGAGAAGTGTGCAATGTAAGGCAGGAAAGAAGTACAAAAGGTGCAGGTATTATCATGACATTTCGTGATGGGAAACTGATAAAGGCAGAGATAGACCTTACAAGAGAATACGCAATGAGAAGTGATGGGGTGGTATGTGGAAGAATTAAGAAGGAACGAAAACAGTGTGTATATCCTCCATTTTTGGAAGCTTTTCAGACATTGTATGAATACCATAAAAAGTTTCTTACTCTGCATGAGTTTGAGGATGAGTTTAGCCCCATGTTTGTAAATAAAAGGGGTATGGCAATGACATATGATGATTATTACGCTAGATTCCAAAGATTAATAGAGGTCAAACTCCGCCCAGTACTAATGAATCACATTGATCCAGAATACAGGATATATGGCCAGATGCTTTGTGAGAATCGACTTGGACCGCACGCACTCCGGCACTGGTTTTCGGTGCAACTGGCATTAAGGGGCGAAGATGTGGCCCAGCTTCAGTTTTGGCGTGGTGACATGAATCCGGAAAGTGCTTTTGGTTATCTACAAAATAAAGGAGATCTGATTCGAGAGCTGGCAAAAACAAACGAATTAATGGCAGATTTCCTTTTGGAGAAAGGTAAACGTAATTATGAAGAATTGTGACTTTTTTGAAGCAGTTGCCACCTGGTCAGATGAGATGAATTCATATTATAAAGACTGTATTATCGATCGGACGAGACTTTTTGAATTCATGGAAATGAATGATTGGTTTGATTTACATGTGAAGTACCTTAGTCAAAGGGAGAAGTTATTATTAAGAGAGAAGCCTTTCTTAATGAGAAGTCAGGATATTCAACAGCTACGGGGAAGAATAGAAATCTGGTTGTCGGCTTATAAAAAAACCAATTATGAAAAACTGAAAATTCTTGAAGGACTTGGAAAACGTTTAGTACCAGCTACTACAAAGGCATATATGAGTTTTCTAATTGAAAGAAAGGTGCAAAATGAGCAATCATCGTGGCAACTTCTTGATTATCTTTTAGGCGTTCTTCATAAAGAGCTTATTGATTTAAGTGACGAGGAAATTGAAGAACTGTTAAATCACATGGAAACAGAAATTCCTTTGACAACCTCGATGCTATTTGCGAGCTTTTATGAAAATATTCAGCAGGAAAAGCAAAGAAATGGATGGGTGTATCGGTTTTCATCACGTGCTACTAAAGGAGATAATAGGGCGTATCCAGTAAGAGAATTCTCGATCATGGCTTATTGCATTTTTAATAATGATTACTGGGAAAGAGAAAAGCTTATTGAAAAAGCATGTAAGTCCTCTGTGTATGCAAATCTCTGGGCTTTTCTAGCAATGCATTTTGTCTGTGCTTTAAGAGCAACGGATATTGAGCGTTTGCCGATGCCGGATCTGCCAGTTCTGGGAAATAAATTCAGAGAGATGATATTAGAAGGGAACATAGAAGATACAGGCTCTTTTGCCAGAGAGATGCAAATTCGGCTTCGCTATAAGCCGATGAAGCCGAGAAAGACGCAAGTGTTTTCAAGTGTACCTGAAATAAAAGTATTTATTCCCACCAGTCTTGAAAAGCCATTAGGAACTATTCTTGCTATTGCTGCGAGCTATTGTAAAGATGGTCAGATGGAAAGTGGTTTTATTAAACCGTCGAGGCGAATTGCGATAATCAGGCGATTTTTTGGTAAGACATTTTCTGATGCTTTGCAGGGAAAAAACTTTGCGAGCAGACGGGCGAATAAAGCATATCTTCAAGGAATTGAAGTGATTGGTGATACGGATGAGGCATCGGCACCAAAGGGATATATGCTGGCTGCTCTTGCCCGTAGCCATAGAGGTGGCATAGGAACACTGCCTGATATAACAGAAGTTTATTTAAAGGATGCTGCATTTTCAGGATATACACCGGAATTCATTGCGAGGGAAATGTTTGAAAGAGGAGTGTTTGGATTTGTGCCACATCTTTTATTAGAAACTTTGGAAGGAAATAATTATAAGGGTCTGTCAGTGGAAGAAAAGACGGCTCTCATAAAAGAAATAGGTATCACTCCATCAGGAATTGAAGAGTTGGTGAGGTTGAATGACAGGTCTCTGATGCAAGCAAGGGAGATCGTGAAGTCAGTGGTGACAGGAAAAGAGGAAATACCAGTTATTCTTCAACGGATTGCTTCTGGAAATGCGGTAGGAAAACAGGACGGAGTCCTTTGCTTGATGATGGCCTGTGGCTATACATGCTGTTATCCGGAAAATTCAGCGTGTGTTGGATGTAGGTATGAAATCCATACAAAATCCATGATGCATCATATGGTCGGTGAATATTCTAGAATGCGTCGTTTATGTGTGGAGAAAGACGGTTGGAGGTATAAAAAGCTTATTGAGAAATCAGTACTTCCACCAATTGGGGAACTACTGAAAACAGTGCGACAGGTGTATCCGAATTCGGATATGGATTTTTATGCAGAGATTATGGAAGGAGGTATGGCAGGGTATGATAGTGGCAGTGAATCAAATGCTGGAAGGGAACTATTCAAGGTATCTGATGATAACAAATATTGATGGTGAAAACCTGAAAAAAGCGGAAGAGATATTTAGCTATTACAGAAAACAGGAAGTGATCCGTGATGGAAGATTTTATGATAATGTCTGGAAAATTAGTGATGAGCGAAGCAGTGTATTGCTAAGATTTGATTTTTCAGAAACTGTGTTTCATGAGAAGGTTGAGCCGTGGTTGGGTTGTACAGCATCCTGTTATCAGGAGGCTGCCAAGGCATATGTGATGTTTCAGATGGGAACGCTCAGTTTGCCTTCTCTTAGGGAAATATCCACATCATTTCGTCAGTTGGCGGAAAAAGATTCGGAACAGGCAGTAAAAATGAGAAAAAGTATCACGCATATTGTAGAACTGTTGCAGATTATACCTGGCTATACTGCGGAAAGAGACTGGATAATGGAAGAACTGGAAGAAGCAGCATCTGCCATGCAGACCAGGAGAAAAAAGCAAAGAAAACTTGCAGATTTTCAATCATACTTCAGATTCCATGATGTTCTGAATGAGTATTGGAAGAATGCTGAAAGGGAAGAAAAATTGTATTACTTCCCCATGTATCTTTGGTGGAACCTTACAGCGATACTTCCTCTTAGACCCACTGAGTTTTTGATGATTCCAAGGGACTGTCTTGGAAATAATAACGATGGATATGAAATAACCATTCGGAGAACGAAGCTAAAGGGTGGAAACACTAAACTGACCTATACAATAGAAGGTGATTTCATCAGAAAAAAGTATTCTTTATCAAAACAGCTGGCTGAACAGATTTTGTGGTATCAGTCAGAGACAGAAGAGATGATTCCTTCTCAAATAGATGCTTTGTTTCGAAGAGAAGCAGGCAATAAATATAAGGGCGGGAAGCTGGGTACTTCATTGGAAGCTGCGTATGGATATAGTAATCTAAATTCTGCACTTAAGGTGTTCTTTCATGAAGTGATTGGAGATCATCAGGATATTTCCGCGATTCATCTGGGAGATACAAGGCATATTGCAATGATGAATCTTATTATTTCAGGCGGTTCGCCAGTTATCTGTATGGAGTTGGCGGGGCACGAGGATATTGATATCAGTTCCAATTATTATGCAAATCTTTCAACATTGGTGGAATGCGCGACTTATGAAATGTATCGTAAAACAAGAAAAGGAAATAAAGTTACGTTGAAAGGAAGCACCGATTATTCCATTGTCCCAATAGATGAACTGACCAAAATTGAGGGTGGTTGGTGTAGCTCTATTCACCGAAAAAGACTGGAAGTAGATGATTGTGTTTTTGCGGTCAGTGAAGATGGTGAAATTGGTGCCTGTAACAGCTGTCGGCATTATCGTCCAGAGTTACAGGGGGTGCAGTTGGATTTCTATGATTCGGGTTCAGGAAAGCAGAAAGTAAATGCCAACAGCTGGTTTCTCCTGCATATGGTGGAAGCGGTTAGAAAAGGGATTGGATGCGAAGATGATATCAAAAGAGCAATTCTTAAACTACAGCATAGCTGCAATCACTATACGGAATGTCTTTTGGAATTATATAGGAAGGATAATGGGAAAAATGGCAAGACCAAAGAAAATCAATACAGATGATATGATACAGATTGTGAATGCCTATTTTACAACAGAGGCTGCGGGCAATCCAGACAGACTTAAATGTTCACTGCTAGAAGAATTTGCAGAAAGAAATGGCTATTCGGTTAAGGCATACGATTTCCGACGAGATATAAATGTCAGGAAACACTTGGAAGTATTAAAGCAGATGGTACTGGATGATAATGGTATGCGTATTATTCTGGGTGAATCTTATAAAAATCTGGATGTGAATCGCATATTAAAGGTGAGGCGTGATCCGGATGAGCTTAGAAAGGTTATGGGTGAAATGGATGATTATTGGAAACAGGTCTATGAAAATTCTATAGAGACTACGAAAAAAGCTGCGGAATTCAGAAAAGAGAAAGAATATCTAAAAGTTGAGCTAAAGTCTGTCACGCAAAGGCTGTGTGATTATCAAAAAGATAGTAGTGAGGCTGTTGCAAATAATAAGGCTTTACTTTTGGAAAACCGTTATCTTAGGAAGATGCTCAAAACCTACCTGTACCCAGCACTTGCAAATGAGATATTGCAACAGGATAATCTCATTAAGAATGCAGATAGTAAAGTGACGGAGCATGCAAAAGATAAGCTGATTGATGGCAAGTTTCCGGTAGCTTTGAGGGAAGCGACAGAGGTAGATAGGAAAATTCAAAATCATGAGGAGGTACTTCTGGAAAAGATGTGGAAAGAAATAGAAGGTGTATAAATGGAGAGATGGATTTCAGAGAATTCTGATTTGATGAAACAATGGGACTATGAAAAGAATCTTCCACTGATACCAGAGACGGTTAGAGCGTTTTCAAATAAAAAAGTCTGGTGGAAATGCGCAGAGGGTCATAGCTGGCAGAGTGGCATTAGTAACAGAAGTAATGGGAACGGATGTCCGTATTGCTCAGGGAGAAGAGCAATTGCTGGAATTAATGATTTAGCAACTGTGAACCCAGTTGTTGCAGGTGAGTGGGATTTTGAAAAGAATCAGGGATTGACGCCGGATGCTGTAACAGAGGGTAGTTCTAAGAAAGTTTGGTGGAGATGTGAGAAAGGACACAGTTGGAAAGCAGTTATCTATTCAAGGCGCCAGAAAGGTTGCCCGTATTGTGCAGGCAAAAAAGTTCTTATAGGGTTTAATGATTTAGCTACATTGGAACCAAAGATTGCAAGTGAGTGGGATTATGAAGCAAACAAAGATTTACGCCCGGAACAGGTTACTAGAAAAAGTGGTAGAAAAGTCTGGTGGCGTTGTGAAAGAGGTCATAGTTGGAAGACTGCTGTGATGAATAGGGCATATGGAACTGGCTGTCCATATTGTAGTAGGAAAAGGCTAAGCGTTGGCGAAAATGATGTAAGAACACTGCGTCCAGATTTGGTAACACAATGGGACTTCGAAAAAAATGATGGTCTTACTCCAGAAGGTGTGAGTATATTTGCAAATAAAAAAATCTGGTGGAAATGTGAGAAAGGTCATAGCTGGAGAACAGCAATTGCCAACAGGACAAGTGGAAGAGGCTGCCCATATTGTGGACGGAGGAAAGTAAGCAAAGGTGAAAATGACTTAGCCACAATCAATCCTGAATTACTGGATGAATGGGATTTTGATAAGAACCATGGTTGCAAGCCAGCTGATTTCAGATCGAATTCTACTCGTAAAGTCTGGTGGAAGTGCAAGAAAGGTCATAGCTGGCAGGCAAAAATATACAGTAGAAGTAGCGGTAGTGGTTGTCCCTATTGTGCAGGGCGAGTTCGTATGAAGACAAGTTTTATCAGCTGAGGAGGTGATGGTTTATTATTGTAGAATTGAATATTAGAAAAATTAGAAGGGATTATTGCCATGCGCGCGATAGTCCTTTTTTAGTTGAAACGATTATAACAGGGGGAAATTAAAATAAAGAAAGAAGGAGAAGTAATCAGAAGATGGATTTTGTATTTTGAACATTATTGGACTTATTTGAAATTCAAGTTATGTTTAATAAAAGAAGAAAATGAACAAAACCCCCGTCCAAAAAAATTCTGGTTACGGAAAATATTATGATGAATTATGAGATTTTTAAAGAGGTAGTAAAAGAGAAGTTTATGGATTTTTTACCAGAACAGTACCAGAATATGAAGCTGGCAGTAAATCCCACAGAAAAGG
>JAGOGN010000073.1 GCA_017996675.1 Lachnospiraceae bacterium
ATAATATGCTGGAAGTTGTGGAACGATATCAGTCAAATTTTCAGACACTCGCGGTAGGTAATCCGCTGCTATATGCAACGAAAGATTATGAATATGTGGTAGATAGTCTTGGAAAATACTTTAGTGATAATGGATTTTTATACGAACAAGCAGTTGTTCTCATGGGCCATGGAACCAGCCATTATACCAATTCTTCCTATTGTGCACTGGAATATATGTTTCGATCCAGAGGCTATGAGCAAGTGTTCATCGCAACCGTAGAAGCGTTTCCGGATTTAGAACAGGCACTTATTCAACTTCGTCAAGGAAGCTACCGTAAAGTCTCGCTCTTCCCATTTATGATTGTGGCAGGTGATCATGCCAAAAATGATATGGCTGGAGAAGATCAGGGTTCCTTTCAAAGTATTTTGCAAAACGAAGGTTATGATGTTACGAGCTTTCTAAAAGGGTTAGGAGAATTTGAAGCAATACAGGATTTATTTTTAGCACATGCAAAGGCTGCAAAAGAAGTACAGTAATTAAATAAAGCCCTTGAACTGTAAAAAGTTCGAGGGCTTTTGAACTATAGATTTATAGATCTTTCGCAATAATCAGGCTATAGTAGCTACTTTGCTCTGGAAATTCTTCGATACAGGAATACACTTCCTGATTATCCATTCCACAGTTTGCAACCATTTTTGAAATCATATTCTTATTAATCAGAGCGTTACGAACACTGGATAGTTGTCTGCCTGATTTCATTAGAACTTTAGTTCCAGGAAGATCAATTAGAGAATCCAGGGCATAAGAGGCAGGGATTAAGTGCAAAGGTTGATCCCTTTCCACCAGTCCTTCATTAATGGCAGCAGCAGCGGCACAAAAAGAAGGGATGCCATTTATGATTTCGCAGTCATAATGGTCCTGAACCAGTAGCTGATGCAAATAAAGATAGGTAGAATAAACAGTGGGATCCCCTAAGGTTAAAAATGCAATAGTATGTCCCTGATTGAGGTAGGCTGCCAGATTATCGCAGGCTATTCGATGAGCATGGGTAAGCTCTGTTTCGCTCTTGGTCATTGGCATATTGACTAAAATTACAGGTTTCTCATTAATTTCGGGGAAAGCGCCTTCGGCAATGGTATAGGCGAGACAACGTTCTTTCTTGTCATTGGGAATTGCAATATAGTCACACTCTTTCATAATGCGAAGGGCTTTTAGTGTAATAAGCTCAGGGTCTCCAGGGCCAACGCCGACTCCATATAATTTTCCAGACATCTTTACCTCCAATCCAAATCTTTTATTATTATATAATTAAAGTATAACATAAAAAAAAGGAAGTGCAACGTTTCCGCTATAGTATTTTACATCTATGAAGAAAGCGGTTATAATAGGAACAAATATGGGAGGGCTTATGAATACAATATTAATCGTAGAGGATGAAAAAGGAATATCAGATCTTACCCGCTTCAGTCTGGAAGCTGCAGGTTACCAATGTGAGTGTGCTTATGATGGTATGGTCGCTGCCGATCTGATAGAGGAAAAGAGATATGATCTGATTTTATTAGATATTATGCTTCCAAAAGTAGATGGATATGAATTGATTGAGTATATTAAGAATTATGAAACCCCTGTTATTTTTGTTTCTGCGAAGGGACAGGTAGAGGACAAAGTGAAGGGCTTGCGCATGGGAGCTGAAGATTACTTGGTAAAGCCATTTGAAGTAGTGGAGTTGCTTGCACGAGTAGAAACAGTGTTGCGTCGATTTGGACGTGGTGATCAAAAAATTATGGTTGCAGGTGCTGAAATTTATCCGGATTCTTACCGTGTTCTTCGAAATGGCAAAGAAGTCAGTCTGACTACAAAAGAATTTGAGTTAATGCTTTTATTTGCACGGAATCGGAATATTGCATTATTTAGAGATAAAATTTATGAAAGTGTATGGGGCGGTGAGTATTTAGAAGAATGTCGAACCGTGGATTTGCATGTACAGCGATTAAGAAAGAAGATGAGTTGGGAAAATTGTATTGTTTCTGTTCATAAAATTGGTTATCGCCTGGAGGACAAATGAAATTTTCATGGAAGGTTTTTAGTGTTACATACATTGGAATGTTAGCAGCAATTGCATTAGCAGGGACGCTTCTTGTCAGCGTCCTTTTTTATAATACGCTGGAAGGCGAGCAAAGTAGCGTGCAAAGAGAACATATCCTATTGAATCGGGCGGTCGCATCGACGATTGATTCTTATAAATCATCCTTTTATTCCAGTCAGGAAAGCATGGAAGACAGCATTTTTCAGGATTTGGAACAAAACGATGGGCATAATTGCGGAGTTCGAATTCGAAGAGATGAACAAATTGTATATAAAAATCAGCAATGTCTGCAAATGGAACAATTTTTTCCTTGGATTAGAATCAAACACCTTCACCAGGACAATCAGATTGCGTACTCAATTTGTAAAGGGGAGGGTTATTATTATGCCCAGAATTCGTCTGTGTTTTACGCAGATGGAACTCGTTATGAATTAGAAACTTTTCATGATGTGACTCCTTTTTTTCAATTAAAAAACCGTCAGATACGATTGCTCCTTATGGTCATGCTTCTTGTAGCCGGGGTGGGTGGAATTATTGTAATGGGAATTACGCATAAACTTACAAAACCAATCACCATATTAAGCGAAAAAGCCAAGAAGGTTGCAAGGGGAAATCTATTTGAACGGATGGAAGTAAAAGGGAATGACGAAGTTGGAGAACTGGCTTCTAATTTTAACCTAATGGCAGAGAGCTTGGAGAAGAACATTGAAGATTTAAAGGAATCCGCAAATCGACAAGAGCAATTTGTGGGGAACTTTTCCCATGAAATAAAAACTCCACTTACCACAATTATTGGCCACGCTGATTTACTTCGTTCAAGAATTATGACCGAAGACCAGGTTTTTGCATCTGCTAATTATATTTTTCAAGAAGGAAAAAGGCTGGAATCTTTATCGCAGAAATTACTGAGGCTGATTGTGGAAGGTGACGGAAAACTGGATAAAAAAGTAACAAGCACCAAAGCTTTTCTAGATGAAATACTGTATCCGTTATTATCGGATCAAAGATATGAAAAAATATCTTTCCATACTGCAGTTTTACCTGCAAATATTGAGATCGATCGTGACCTCATGCGAACAGTAGTGTTAAATTTGATCGATAATGCTAGAAAATCGATGATTGAGGATGATCGTCTGAAAACGGATGAGAAGGGGAATCCAATTCGAAATCTAATGATTGAAGGAAAGAATATAAGAGGTTTTTATTGTATTGCAATTGGTGATACTGGTATTGGAATGGAAGAAATTGATCTTAAACATATTTCAGAACCTTTTTACATGGTTGATAAGTCCAGAGCTCGTGCACTTGGAGGAGCAGGATTGGGACTTGCGCTGTGTCATAGAATTATTGAACTTCATCATGGAAAAATTGAATATCAGAGTGTGGCAGGAGAAGGTACGACTGTTCAGATTTTTTTGGAGGAGGCATAAGATGGAAGAAATTTCTCGAAACAAACATCGTTTGTTATGGATTAGGAGATTAACTATTATTACAGCCTGTATTTTTGCGATCCCAATTCTTGTGGGTATGGTTATAGAAGAAAGTACAATGAACCGGGTGCAGTTTCATAATGTAGAAGGATTGCCTTTTCAAAAAAGAAACGATACAAAAACACTAAAGCTGAAAGAAAAAGTGGCTTATGTAGCAGATAAAAGTGTGACGTTTGTGGCATTAAAATTACAAACGGGATATAGGTTTAGTTTATATGAAGCAAGAGTATCCAGCTACGCTGAATTAAAGAAAATAGAATACCTTCAGATTAACGATTCAAACCTAAATAAGGACGCGATCACCATTTCTCCCTACCTGTTTATGGATAAACGCGACCCGTCAAAAGCTTTTTTTGCATGGAAAGGAACGATTCTCGTTGATGGAAAAGGATACGAATTCTGGCTGGATGAAGAAAGTGAAAAAATTGTTCGTGTGGAATTGATTATTGGAAATGCAGTAAATAACGTATTTGAAGGCGAAAAGCAGAAACTTCGCGAGAGTTGGAAAAAATATATAAAAGATTTTATGTGATTTTTTTGTCGATACGAATCTGATACATTTGATTGTTATACTTTCAACATACACATGAAAAGTAAAGGAGCGAAGGGGAGGAAGTGAGTTAATATAGTGAAAAAATTAATTACACTATTATTGTTAGTTATCGCAGTGACAAGTTTGGCTGTGGGATGTGATACATCTCAGAAAGCAAAGGTTACGAAGAGTCCGAAAGCAGAAGAGAAAGCTCAATTATCTGAATGGAGTGTTTTTAAAAGTGACACGCAGATTTATCACAAGCCTTCAAATGGTTCTGAAGGTAGTGAACGTCTAGCGATCACCTACACAACCCAAATTATGGGAACTACTTGTGAGAAGGAACCACTGGCTAAGCTTGAGAGATTTATTATTGATTATTACGAGATTCCGAAGCAATACTGGTCAGGAACCAAGTACTATTACAACTATGTTGATTTAAATGAAGATGGAAAGCGCGAAATATTTGTTGTAGTAATGGGATCTTACACGAGTGGAACTGGAGGAAGTTCAGCGTTATGGTTAAAGGATAATCAGGAGATTACAACAGCATGTGTATTACAGGCATTTACACTAATGCAATTGCCAATCATTATTTCAAATAATACTTCATCAGGTTTCAGGGAACTGGTTGTTCCGTATTATGGTAATGCGGCCAGCGAGTATCGTATTTTGAGCAATCACGATGGCAAATACGACTTCGTGGAACAAGGAAGGTTAGTTATGAGTTTGGACGAAATAACTGGTGAGGCAATCATGGTCGATGGAAATGCTTCAGGGGAGTATGGTGTAAAACTAGAATTAGGCAAGGGCTTGTAATCAGGAGAGTATGGAAAGTTAGAGCTAATTGTGTCAGTTGTTGGGGAGCAGCTTACACAGATCGCAAATGACCGGAATGAAAAGGAGTGCGTGTTAGCAGGCACTCCTTTTTCGTGGAAAAAACATTGGAAAATCCAAAGAAACATGCTATAATGTCCTAAAATAGGTCTAAAGGACTATTTTCGACAACGTGTAGAAGGGGATGCAAACGAAAGTTAGCATAAAGGAGAAGATATGAAATTTACAGAAATGAAGTACGAACGTATGGACACTGAAGTCCTTGTTACAAAGGCAAATGAATTAATTGAAAAAATAAAACAAGCGAAATCTGGGGAAGAAGTATTTGCTATTCATAAAGAATATTACGATCTTTCAAATGATTTTATGACAAATTTTACATTAGCTCATATTCGCCATGATATTGATACCACAGATGAATTTTATGACAAAGAAAATGAATTTTATGATGAAGCTTTACCAGTGATTTCAAACACACTGAATGAGTACCAGAGAGCATTATATGAATCGCCATTTCGTGCAGAGCTAGAAGATAAGATCGGAAAAGTGGTATTTAAAAATATCGAGCTTGCTTTGAAATCTATGGATGAAAAGCTGATTCCACTGATGCAGGAAGAAAATGCACTGACATCTAAATATGCGAAACTTTTGGCTTCCGCAAAGATTCCTTTTGATGGAGAGATTTATAATCTTTCATTGATGACAAAGTTCACAACTTCTCAGGATCGCGCTGTACGTCGTCGTGCATACGAAGCGATGAGCAAATTCTTCACAGATAATCAGGTTGAACTGGATCAAATTTATGATCAGTTAGTGAAAAATCGTACCGAACAGGCAAGACAGATGGGCTATGATAACTTTGTTGAACTTGGTTATTACCGTATGAACCGTAACTGTTATGATAAGAGTATGGTTGAAAACTTCCGTAAACAAATTAAAACTTACATGGTACCTTATGTGGAAAGACTACAGGAAGAACGTAGAAAGAAAATTGAACTGGATCATTTGACATTTGTAGATAATGGAATTTTCTTCACAGAAGGAAATCCAAAACCAACAGGTACTCCAGAAGAAATTCTTCAGGATGGTCAGAGCATGTACAGTGAACTTTCTCCTGAAACAAAGGAATTCTTTGATTTTATGTCTGAAAATGAATTGTTTGATGTTTTTGGTCGTAAAACGAAAAAAACAGGTGGTTATATGACTTACCTACCTAATTATAAAGCTCCTTTTATTTTTGCCAACTTTAATGGAACCAGCGGGGATGTAGATGTTATTACCCATGAATGTGGACACGCATTCCAAGGTTATTTGATGAGAGATGATGAAATTCAGGAACATGCAGACATTACGATGGAAACAGCAGAAATTCACTCCATGTCAATGGAATATTTTACCTATCAGTGGATGGAACGTTTCTTTGGTGATCGTGCAAATGATTATCGTTTTATGCATAAATTGGATGCAGCAATTTTTATCCCTTATGGATGTATGGTGGATGAATTCCAGCATATTGTTTACGAAAATCCAGAAATGACTCCAGAAGAAAGAAGACAGACCTGGTTAAGACTTGAGAAAGAATATAGACCAAGTATGGATTATGATGGTCTTCCATTCTATTCAGAAGGTGGATTATGGCAGAGACAGGCGCACATTTACGAATCTCCATTCTATTATATTGATTATTGTCTTGCTTCCATTTGCGCAATGCAATTTAAAGTAATGATGGATCAGGATTTCAAATTGGCTTGGGATCGCTATTTGAAATTATGTAAAATGGGTGCAAGCGGATTTTATGTAGATATGATCAAAGAAGTTGGATTGAACAGTCCTTTTGAAGATGGTTGTGTTGAGGATTTAATCCAGAAGTTTGATCAAAAGTAAGTAATTGGTATTTGATTGTTAGAAAGAAAGAGAGTGTCATGCAAAAAGATCGTTCACAGTTAATTTTATCAGAAAGAAATTTGTATAAGGCATTTATGGTGTTAGCTTTTCCAGTGTTTGGCGTTAACCTGTTGATGTCCATGAACGATTTGCTGGATACTTATTTTATCGGCCAGATGCCGCACTCAGTTGCGGCACAGGCTGGTATGTCTATTTCCTGGCCATTGATTAATATTTTGATGTCGTTTAATATTGGACTTGCAATTGCTGGTGTAGCAATTATCAGTCAGTTACTTGGAGCAGGAAATAAAAA
>JAGOGN010000074.1 GCA_017996675.1 Lachnospiraceae bacterium
GAGCGTCCAAAGAAAAGTGGAGAGGGCGTTACCGTAGAGAAAGCGGATGCATGTTTGTGGTTACCGGATGGAGAACTTGTGACGAAGCGAAAAGATGTTGATGAAAAAATCCTGGAGATTTTATCCATCGATAGTAGCCAGTTTAAGCAGATTGCCATGATTGCTCAGGGTGAGTTTATGCAACTGTTAAATGCGAAAAGTGATGAAAGGGGAGAAATCTTTCGAAGAGTATTTTCAACTAAAAAGTTTTATGATTTTCAGAGAGTACTAGAAGATGCGGCAGCAGTTTTGAAAGAGAAAGCAAAAGAGGATGCCTCAAAGATCAAAATGATTTATCAGGGGATTCAACTCGAGGATGGGCAGGAGGAGCTACGCGATTTGCTTGAGCAAAATAGTGAGCACTTGGCCGAAGCTGTTTGTAAGGAGTTGGAGCAGTATCTTCAATCGGATCAGATTAAGAAAGAAACGATTCAAGAAAGACGTTCCTTTTTGCAGAATCAATTAGAGCAGCTGAAACAACAAATCGAAGACATAAAACGAATGAATCAGACAATTATGGAGCTAGAAGCGGTGACTTTGCAGCATCTAAGTCTATTAAATGAACAAGCAGACAATGACAAAGATGAAGTGAGGCTAGAAACTGCCTTGCGTGCGCAACGTGTAGAGAAAAAAGAACGTCTTTATCAGGAAGCTTTCAACCGTGTAAAAGCAGTGGAAGAGGATCTTCAAGAGTTAGTACAAAAAGAAATCCAGAATAAAAATCAATATGAAAACGCTCGCAATCAATGGTTACTTTTGTCACAGCAAGAGGAAAGTCGTAACGAACATTTGGAATTGCTTGCTTGGTTAAAAGAACAGCTGGATGCTTTTGACAGTTTACACAAACTGAAAGAGGAAGAAGAAAACTTAAAGAATAAAATGATTGTGGTCCAAAAGCAGGCGGAGACAAAGAAAAATCAAGTGATTGAGTTAGATCAGTCGATACAACAAATGGAACAAACAATCAGTGATTTGGCAAATTTGGATGCGCTATATTTGGATGTCAAATTAGAATTAACGGATAAAACTGGCGTTTTTGGGCAACTTCAACAGATTGATCAAAAGACAAAGGAAGTGAAAGCGCGTTATGGACAACAGCAATTAGCGCAAGAAGCTTTTGAAGCAAGTCAAAAGGAATATGAAAATCATCGAAAGGCGTATTATGCGGCACAAGATCTGTTTTTAAAATATCAGGCAGGAATCTTGGCTGATAATCTTAAAGATGGAGAGGAATGTCCAGTTTGTGGCTCGATCAATCATCCAAAGAAAGCAACTCATACAGCAGACGCACTGAATCAGGAGGAGCTGAAAAAAATGCAACTTACCTTTCAGGAGAAAGAAGCGAAAGCGGCGATTGCAAGTCAACATGCATCTCAGATTTCTGGAATTATTGAAGAGCAAAAAAAAGTTGTAGAATCAGAATATCAAATACTATTTCAAGAAGACCTGGAATGGGAAGGCATTGATGATAACGTCAAACTTAAAACAAAAATGTTGAAGGACCAGATAGATGAGTTAGAGATTCAGTCCAATCAGATTTCCAATCAGATTCAAGGTCGAAGAGATTTACAAGATAATCTGAAAATAGAAAAAGCGAATAAAGAGAAATTAGAGTTAGAATATCAAAATACGACGAGCCAATTACAGTTGGCAAGTCAGGATTATCATATGTTGGATGGACAAGTGGAAGCAATCAAGAAACGGATTCAATCGAGCGATCAAGCCTTAGTTGAAACTCAGTATTCTTCCTTGCAGCAAGTTGTTCAAAATGAAGAGTCAGAATGGAAAACTGCAAAGGACAATCTACTGTTAGAGGAGAGTCGCTTAAAAGAGTTAGAGATCTTAATGCAGCAAAAAGTGGAACAAAAGGCAAAGTGGATAGAAAATGCGCAAGAAAACCAGAAAATTTTTGACAAAGAGCGATTAAATGCTGGTTTCGAAACATTGGCTTCTTATCAGAACAGTTTCTTAGATGAACAGCAAACCATTGATTTAAGGAAGAAGACATCCGATTATAAAATCAAATTGAACCAGCTTACGCAAAAGAAGATGGAGTTAGAAACTGTGGTTGGGTCGAATGTGATCACATTAGTGGAACCTTTTTTGGGTCAAAAAGAAGAACTTCTTTTACAAACGGAAGAGTTGGATGTACAGTTGTCAGTTGTGGAGCGCAGGTTGGGTGTAAATCATCTTGCATGGGAGCAACTAAAAACTATTGTACATCAAACGAAGAACTTACAAAACGAAGTAATGCAACTAACAGAACTTTCGGATACGGCAAGTGGCAAACGAGCAAAGAGCACACTGCAAAAAGTCTCCTTCGAACGATATGTGCAGACGGTTTATTTTGATCAAATTTTAGGCAGAGCCAATTATCGTTTTCGCAAAATGACGAATCAGCGTTATGAGCTGATCCGTAGCAGTGAAGGGATGGATAGCAGGCTTGTAACCGGCTTGGATTTAGATGTTTGGGATTATTATACAGGAAAGAGCAGGAGTGTGAAGTCTCTTTCTGGAGGAGAATCATTTAAAGCATCGCTGTGTCTTGCATTGGGGTTATCGGATGTTGCTCAGAGTTACTCTGGTGGAATTCAAATTGATACCTTGTTTATAGATGAAGGATTTGGTGCGTTGGATGTGGAATCACTGGAGCAGGCGATTCAGATTTTATTGGAACTAGCGGAAGGTGACCGAATGATTGGTATTATTTCCCATGTTGCGGAACTGAAAGAACGAATTGAGAAACAGATCATTATTCGAAAAACGAAAAGTGGAAGCTTAATTGAATCACTAATTTGAAAAAAATAGTGATTTTGTAAAAAAAATATGTAATAATAGCAAATAACAGGTGAACGAACAGGTTTAAATAATGTAATAAAAAGGGAGAGTTGTGAAAATGGAAAGCTATAAAAATCAATATTTTGTGTCAAGAAAGATGGTACAGGACTATGTGTATAAAGTATTATTTCGAGATAAATTTCGACTAGGGATTTGTATTGCGATTCTTTCCGGAGTTTTGATCTATATTTCCTATCAGAAACAAGATTCATTTTCTATGGGAATGTATGGAACGTGTATGTTTATAGTTTTATTTGTGCTTCTTGTCGGGCCAGTTATGATGGTTAGGCGTTATCTTGCTTATCATTATCGAATGCATAATGGAGAAAGCGTTCAAACCATTATCACTTTTTTGGATAAAATACAAATAGATGAGGGAACCACACACATGGAAATCGCGTATTCGCAAATAAAAAAGTGCTATTTTACGAAGGATTTGTGGGTGCTCATGATTCAAAAAAATAGTGGAATCATGATTGATCCCAAAGATTTTGATCAGGTTTCGAAGGAAGAATTCCTTCAATTTATTAAGGTGTGTTCTAAAAAATAACGATACAGTAAAGGAAAAATGGATGAATTGGAAAAAAGAATTACAAGGAATGAGCAATGCAAGAGTTTTGGATGTAGCGACTGGTGGAGGAGGATTTTTAGAGCACATTGGAAGTTACTTACCGAATCCAGAAAAAATGATTGGAATTGATACCAATCAAAAAGCACTGGACGCTGCTACTGGTCGTCTAGGTGCAAAGGGCTATGAATTTATGTATATGAGTGGAACCGAACTAGGATTTGAGGATGCCAGCTTTGATGTGGTTGCAATGTCAAACTCGTTACATCATTTTTCTGACCCAGAATTGATTTTGGCGGAAATGAAAAGAGTTTTGAAACCAGAAGGAATCATGTTAATTTATGAAATGGTTAGAGATGGCATCACACCAAAACAACAGAGTCACGTATTTTTGCATGATTTTTGGGGAAAGGTGGATACACAGCTTGGAGATCTTCATAATCCAACCTTTATGCAGGAGGAACTAACAGGCATATTAAAAGAAATGGATGATATGGAATTTCTACTTTCTGAGTTAGAGGTTATGGATGGAGAAGAAATGCCAGAGGAAAATCCAGAGGAAATGAATCAGGAAATTCGTGGTATCTTAGACCATTACGTAGAACGTGCAACATCCAAAAATTTAGAAAATCTGGAAGAAATTAAGGAAGAAGCAGATGCGATTATGCAGTATGTTGAAAAAGAGGGATTTGATTCTGCACCACAGTATTATTATCTTTTAAAAAAGAAAAATTCATAGTGAGATAATTGCAATTTTATTGTTTAATGGGGTAAGCATATGAAAAAGAAAATGTTATCGTGGGTTCATGTTCATCCAATCTTTACCAGATGTATGGGGTGTCTGGTTCTTCTGTTTATGATTGGATTTGTGATTTGGCTGTTTATGAGGGAGCCAGCAAATCACAGGGAATATAAGGGAAATGGGAAGGCGACAATGATCGATAAATAATGTAAAGGGAATGATTGAACCAAGCGTGGAGGAAAAGAATGAAAAAAGAATTTTCACTTAGTAACGATAAGGCAATGATTAATTTTACGGTCAAATATTGCGATACCATGGAGAAATTAATTGGTAGCGAAGGGTTTCAACGTGTTTTAACAGCGTATTTAGAAAAGATTCAAAAGAGGAACACCAATGTTTATAAGTATTTGGTGGAATCACTTGGTGAATCATCCATTAATCCTATTGTAAAAGAATTGACAGGGGCCATGAAACTTCTCACAATTGAATCCGCAAACACCATCGTTGATATCAGCGATGTTTATGATGCGTTACTTCATAAAAAGGACGATTTCATTGATTTTGTAGAAGACTTTTATGGATTTTGGAGAAAATTAGAGCGCTATACTGTTATTCACAGTAATAAAACCAATGATGGGGAAGGCTATGAAAGCGTAAGTTTTATCGATGCGAATAATCGGTTTTCCTGTTTGGTGTTAAACACCTATCGTAAAATTGAAGAACATGTACTTGGTTATAAACCATCTGTTTATCGTGAATTGCCTGCAGGTGGTAATGCGGGAATCGTGGTTAGTAATGGAAAATGGGAAGCTCCTGCTGAATATGAAAAGTTGAAAAATATTCCATTTATCACTTCACTTGTCATTGACCAGCCATTTATCTCTTATCCGAAGAGGAATACACGTAATGGTTTTTTTGAGGAAACAAAAGTGAATCCTTTGCCACATGGAAAGATTAACAAAGATCACTTTTTTTGCTATCCAGCTAAAGTAGGCAACTTACTAGCGTTTATCTATTTTCATCGAGATTTTATGTCTCATGGAGTAATATTATGCAACCTTTTTGAAATGGCCAGAGAAGAAGAGTACAGTAATCGTAAACCAGATTTGGTTTATGTGTATGGCGTTAAAGATGATTCTAGTCAGGTAAAGACGGTGTTTTATGACGATCAGGTCAATGATTTGCTTTTTGGATATGTCAGTTATGGTGATGAGATTGACTATTTTGGCTATATGAAAAAAATGACTCTGACCTTACATAATTTAAGAATGATTCAGCAAGGTAATCTTCCAATTCATGGTGCAATGGTTCACATTGTGATGAAAAATGGAAAGGCAGCAAATGTCATGATCATGGGTGACAGTGGAGCTGGCAAATCAGAATGTTTAGAGGCATTTCGCGGGCTGAGTGAAGATTATATTAGTGATATGACCATTGTTTTTGATGATATGGGAGTGCTCAAGCTTCCGAATGAAGGCAAACCATTGGCATATGGAACTGAAATTGGTGCTTTTGTTCGACTGGATGATTTGGATCAGGGATATGCGTTTAAAGAAATTGATCGAAGTGTATTTATGAACCCGGATAAGGTGAATGCCCGTTTGGTCATGCCTGTTGCAACCTATAAAGAAATTGTCAAAGGTTATCCGATTGATTTGTTTTTATACGCTAATAATTATGAAGAAGTGAATGACACCAAGCCTGAAATTGAGTTCTTTGATTCAGCTAAAGATGCAATTCCTGTTTTTCGCGCTGGTGCACGAATGGCGAAAGGTACGACTCAGGAGAAAGGCTTAGTGGAATCTTTTTTTGCAAATCCGTTTGGGCCGATGCAAAAACAAGATGAAACCAATCGATTAATTGATTTGTATTTTAATCGTTGCTTTACTACCGGAGTGAAGGTTGGACAGATTCGTACAGAACTTGGAATATCCGGAATGGAAAAAAGTGGACCGAAGGCAGCAGCACTTCGCCTATTTGAAATTATTAAGAATTTATCGTAAAAGAGTTGGAGAATAAATGGAACATGTACTAGTAGTGTTGCCTTTTCGGGATGAGCAGAAGCGAAAGCTGGAACAGCAAGCACCAGATTATCAGTTTCAATACGTTCAGAAAGAAAGTTTAACGAAAGAGTGTTTGGAATGGGCGACAATCTTAATTGGAAATGTACCTTTTGAATTCTTATCAGGTAATCTTCATTTGAAATGGGTTCAGCTCAATAACGCTGGAACAGAAGGATATCTGGATAGTCTGCCAGATCAATGTATCCTGACCAATGCAACCGGAGCCTATGGAGATATTATGGGTGAACATATTCTGGCCATGCTGTTTATGTTAATGAAGCGCTTGGATCAGTATTATCTGGAACAACGAGTGGAACAATGGAAGCCACTGGAGTATGTACATTCTATGCGTGGAGCCAATATTTTAGTTGTAGGTTTTGGCAATATCGGACAATGTTTTGCCAAGAAAGCAAATGCATTAGGTGCGCAGGTATATGGAATTAGAAAAAGTGTGCAAGACACTCCTGATTATGTAATAGAGATGGGAACGTTAAGTGATTTAAAGCGTCTCTTACCTAAGATGGATGTAGTTGTAAGTTGTCTGCCAGGTTACCATCAAACAACACAAATATTTGACAGGGATTGTTTGTTACGAATGAAGAAAGGTGCTTTTTTCCTGAATGTAGGGAGGGGAACCGTTGTGGATACCGATGCATTAGTAGAATTGTTGAATGAAAATTATTTAGGTGGAGCTGGGTTAGATGTAACCGATCCTGAACCATTGCCACTAGGCCATCCGCTTTGGAAGGCAAATCGAGTGATTCTTACTCCTCATGTGAGTGGACAGTTTCATTATCCAGAGACTATGGATAAAGTGATTGAGATTGCCATCGATAATTTAAGACGTTTTGC
>JAGOGN010000075.1 GCA_017996675.1 Lachnospiraceae bacterium
CATTAATACTGCATCAGGTATTGCTCCAATACCAAGCTGAAGTGTGGAACCATCCTCTACTAATTGAGCGCAGTTTTTGCCGATGGCCAGTTCTACCTCACCAATTTTAGGTGCAGGAAGTTCCAACATCGGTGTTGAATGTTCTACAATATAATCAATGTCACTAATGTGAATAAAGTTATCTCCGCCAATAAATGGCATCTGATCATTTACCTGTGCAATCACAAGTTTTGCAGCCTGAGCAGCCGGTTTTGTAAAGTCACAAGAAATTCCATAACTACAGTTACCATTCTCATCTGGCTTTGAAACATGTATCAATGCTACATCAACAGGCAGTTCCGTCTGGAACATCTTTGGAACCATATAAAAAAAGATTGGTGAAAAATCTGCTCTGCCTTCAAATACAGCATCTCTGGTGTTTCCACCTAAAAATACTCCATTATGTCGAATATGTCCTGCCATTTCAGGTCTGACATATCCTGCATTTCCAAGGGATAACAGATGAAGAACTTCTACATTTTCATATTGAAGGTAATTCTCTACCATTGCATCCACAATGTGAGTAGGTTCACCGGCCGCATGACCGGTGACTACTCTGCAGTTAGAAGGAATATGTTTTACTGCTTCCGTTGCAGTAGTGAGCTTTGATTGATAAAGTTCTGTATAATTCATATTCTATCCTCTACATTCTTTGAAGTTTATTCTACGATTCCAGCAATTTTCTTAGCTAAGACTTTCTTAGCTTCCAAATTACCCTGTCTAGCAATCATAATTCTCTGTGCCTGTGGTGAACCTGCTCCATGCATGGATTCTGTACGATATCCAACAGCTGAAGAACCTAAACACATATTTTCAATGAATCTCAAGATACGAACTCTGTTTTCAGTAGAAACAGAAGCTACACCCTGGAAGTATTTCTTACATACATCGCCAATTTCAGGAGATCTGAAATCTGCTGCTGATGGCATAGTAACCATTACTCCACCTGCGATATCTTCTGCAAGACGAGTAATTTCATATGGGAATCTTGTTACGTTCTGTTTACAAACATTTGCTAAAAGCATATCGATCATATAGTTTCCAGCTTTTGTTTTCTTACCTTCTGCAGAACAAGCAATACCGCAGCAATATAATGTTTCATTTAAGTGAGTCATTTCGATTAATTTATCTTTGATATGAGATGCTTTGTTTGCACCATTGTAATCTGCTGCAACTGCTGCTGCACCGATTAACACATCGCCTACACCAACTTTACATCCGCCGTAACTTTGTCTGTGGTATCCAGCAAAACGCTCAACCATCATTCCAGCAAAGTCAAATTCTTCGCATAAGAAGATACGATCAGAAGGAATGAATACATCATCAAATACAACCAATGCTTCCTGTCCACCAAAGTTTTTATTTCCAAGATCGATGTCTGCCTGATCTTCTAATTTTCTTGTATCACATGACTGTCTTCCGTAAATCATGAAAACACCTTCTGCATCAGAAGGAATTGCAAAAGAAACAGCATAAGCTTTGTCTTCTTCTTTCATTGCAATTGTTGGCATAATTAAATGCTCATGAGAGTTAATTGAACCTGTCTGGTGAGCTTTTGCTCCACGAACAACGATTCCGTCTTCTCTCTTTTCAACGATATGAACATACATATCTGGATCTGCCTGCTGACTTGGAGATAATCCTCTATCACCCTTAGGATCTGTCATAGCTCCGTCAATTGTAAGGTCATTTTCTTGTACAAATTCCAAATATTTTCTGAAATTTGCATGGTAAGTTGTACCATATTTTTCATCCACTTCAAAAGTAGTAGACCAAATTGCATTAAATGCATCCATACCTACACATCTCTGAAAACAAGAAGCTGTCTTATTTCCAAGAAGTCTTTGCATTTTTACTTTCTTGATCAAATCGTCAGTACTCTGATGTAAATGGCAGAATCTATTAACTGTCTTTCCAGTTAAATTTGATGTTGCTGTCATCAATTCAGCATACTCAGGATCATGCGCAAGATCATAGGTCATCGCTACAGAATTAATTGATGGTCTGATAATTGGATGATCAACAAAATTCTCCACTCTCTCTCCAAACACGTATACCTTTGTTTTTAGTTTTCTTAAACTTTCGATGTACTGTTCCCCAGTCATTAATGCCATTGTAAAACCCTCCTATTCATTTTGTAATACAAAAATTTTTGCCCTTTTTGTTAAATAACTAACGTGTTCATCATAACATATACACATTGATTGTCAAGTGCGTTACCTGAACTTTTTAAGCTTTTTCGTTAGCGTTCACCTGCCAAAATTCTCTTTGCGAAATCAATCATTTCGTCACTGACACCCTGATAAAGACATACTCTTTTAATCTGTGGAAGTTCTTTGAGAATGATATCTTCAATCACTTCTTCAATGGTTGTTTGTACCGATGGACAACCGCCACAAGCTCCTAACATTTTAATATAAACAGTATCCTCTTTGATCTGGACAAACTCTGCTCCGCCAAAATGTTCCGCCAGTTTCGGATTCACTTCTTCTTCTAACAGTTTCTTTACCTGATTTTCTAAATCCATTTGATTACCTCTTTCCAATAATACTCTTTCCACCTAGATAGGCTAGACCATAATAAGTCCCATAAATAATGATAACAAAAAATAAGGTGACGAGCAAACTTTTTCCTACTCCCATATAACCGAACAAATGAAGACGGTTATTGATTACACAAACCAAAACCAGCGTATGCATTGCTCCAATGATAATGGGTCCTGCAAAAAAGCAGCTAATCTGCTTTCTCATCGTCCGGAAAATAATTTGCTCTTCCACACCCAATTTCCGCAAAAGTTGATAACGATATTTATTATCCATTGTTTCAGACAGTTGTTTTACTGCAAGAATTACGCCACAAGTGATTAATAGAACCATCCCCAAATAAATTGCTACATAGGAAATCACTACTTTGGTTGACACCGCGCTAATCATTGCATCTGTTCTACTAATACTATAGCTGTATCCCCTCTTTGCGTAAGATGTCTCTGACTGTAAATCTTCAGCATCTTCAAATTTCTTTCTCATTTTCTCATTCTTTGCATTTGCATTGATTACATGAAGATAACTCTTTGCATCTGGAATCTGTTCATCTTGTATGACCATGTAAAGATAAGCATAATCCGCATTATCTATATTCATCTGATAGGATTGACCATCTGATTTTAATAATTTGTCCTGCATTTTATATTCCGAATCATTTTTTAATATCGTTTGAATTAATTTTCTCATGATAACATCATTACTCACCAGTGTGTACTGCCCCTCATGCAAATCAATTGGGCTTAACCCCTGGATACTGCGAATTTTATTAAAGTCACTTTCCTTTAAAAAAAGCATTTTGGTGTCTTTAAGTTTCTTTGCTCTTCGGGCTGGTAAATGTTTGAAATCCTGATAGGTCAGCCCATTTTTATAATAAATATGATGAGATTCATATTCCCCAGAATAAGGACAATCTTCTAAAAATTGCTTTACTTTCTTTTCCACTAAATCCTGATTATCATCCATGGATCCGTAAAAACTCATGTCATAACAGATTGTTTCCTTCATTTCAGTCGAAAGAACATTTTGGATACTATACCCCAACAGAAAAATACTCATTGTTACATATAAAACTGCACTAACAATAGAAAGAAGTACAAAACTTCCATTCACATTATTACTCACCTGCCTGCATAAAAACATATTCAGATCCTTAAAAAACCATTTTTCTCTTTTCTCAAGAACCATCGTCATAATACCTGAAATCGAGTAAAAAAAGAGCACGGTTCCCAGTCCGCCCAGTAAGGTTGAACAACCAAATGTCCAGCGAAGTCTATGAAAACAATTCTGTAGTAGCATGATATAGGCACTTGCTATCATCGTAACACTTACTATAAAACAAACAACCGACTGCCACCGTTTACGAAATCTTAGTTTTCTATTCTTTCGCTCTCCGTATAGAAAATCAACCAATTGATATCTGGAAATAAAAAATACATTACAAAATACAACCAAAATGAAAATCAAGCCAAATATGATTAAGGAATGGATCACTGCTTCAATCGAAATCAGTAAATGATATTCAATAATACTCGTTTCAAAGATTCTTGCAGTAAAAAATGCCAGAAATTGCGAAAAAAAGATTCCCAGAAACAGTCCGGAAAGCAAAGCAAGGCATGCTACAAAGGACGTTTCCAGAACATACACAATGGAAATACGAACTTTATTCATGCCAAGAGTCATATAAACTCCCAATTCTTTTTTTCTTTTTCTCATGAAGTAACTATTTGCGTAAACGATCAGAAGACCCATAATAATAGCAACCAGAAAGGAGGAAACATAGAGTGCCATGTCCAACCACTCCATTGCCTCTTTCATTCCGGTTCTGTTTGCCAATACATCTTGATGTACAGAAATAGAATTAAACAGGTAAAAAATGCATACACCAAAACTCAAAGTGAAAAAATAGACACCGTAGTCCCGGTAGCCTTTTCCTACATTTTTAAACGCCAGACTAATCAACATTTAAGTCACCTCCCAAAAGAGCATTGACTTCCATGATTCGATTAAAAAATTCTTTCCGGTCATTCTTTCCTTTCATCAATTCGTTAAACAGCTTCCCATCTTTAATAAATAAAATTCTCTGACAGTAGCTGGCGGAAAATGGATCATGGGTCACCATTAATATGGTCGCATTCATAGTTTCATTCATTTTCTTAAAACATTCCAACATCACTCTTGCTGCTCTCGAATCCAGTGAGCCTGTCGGTTCGTCTGCCAGGATGATGGACGGATTTCCAATCAACGCTCTTGCTGCAGCAACTCTTTGCTTCTGCCCACCAGAAAGTTGATAGGGGTATTTATTTAATACATTTTCAATATTCAACATCTTTGCTACTTCGGCAACCCTCATACGTACTTCATCTGGCTTCTTCTTTTGAATCGTCAACGTAAGCGCAATATTTTCATAAGCGGTCATGGTGTCTAAAAGATTAAAGTCCTGAAAGATAAATCCAAGCTTGTCTCTTCGAAAGCGGGATAAATCCATACGTTTCATTGCGGTCACATCTTGCTCTTCTATATAAATGTTACCACTTGTCACCTGATCGATTGTGGAAATGCAATTTAAAATAGTGGTCTTTCCACTTCCGGAAGCGCCCATGATTCCAATATATTCCCCTTCTTCTACAGAAAAGCTGATATTGTCAACTGCTTTTGTGATGCTACCTTTACCACCATAATATTTTTGTAAATGTTCAACTGTCAGGATTTTCTTCATAAAATCTCACCTTTTTCATGGAATATAAATACTGAACTAATAATACCACACCACACAAAATCAGCAAGAGGTAAAAGCTAATTCCACGACTCATTAATAATGCAGATCCAATCATTCCTTTGGAATAGAGCATTTGATAAAGAACCAAAAATGCACTTTCACTTACACCAACTGCGCCAGGTAACGGCAATGCTGCAACAGTAATATGCAGAACAGCCTGCAGGGATAACACGGTTAAGTATCCATATCCTCTTTGACCCAGTGCCAAATATACACAAAATGGAATACTATGTATTGCTAAAATCTGGACCAACGTCGTCATACACATTTTTGCAATTACCAGCTTATTTCGCGTAATATAAACCGCGCTTTCCTGATATTCACGAAATTGGCTGGTCAATCCTTTGATTTTTTCCTCTTTGTTACGTAGATGTAATTTATGAAATAGTGTACAAATCACTTTAAGAATGCCATTAGAAATTTTTTTCGAAAAAATCGAAGTCATAACCAATATTAGGATTATTACATTCAGCGCAATCCCCAAAACCAAGAAGAATTGGATGGTTCCATTCATTTGTATAAAAAAATGAAAATTGTAAAAATACGCTCCGATTGCAAATAGTACTGTAACAAACTGGTAACAGGCTAACTCCAATAATAGAGCAAGCGAACCATGTGCTACTTTGATGCGGTCTTTGTGCATATAACAAACCTGCATTGGCTGACCTCCTGTGGAAGAGGGAGTAATGGAACTAAAGAAAAATCCAACAATCGCGTACTTTAAGCTTTGTAAAACGCTCGACTGGTATCCAAATAACACCAATGCTCTTCTTATATTCATCGCCTCGCAGCAAACAAAAAGGAAAGCAAATCCTACACCAAGTATCATAAATCGAATGTCCACTTTATTCAGTAAATGCATAATCTGCATTAAATCCTGATTTTGAAACAACACTCGAAATGTAATAACAATAATTAGCAAAAATAAAATCCCGTTTAGGACTAGCTTTTTAACCGGCATCTTTTGACTCATATAACTCCTCCACTGTGGCAAACCGGTAGCCTTCTTTCTTCCACTCCGGTATCACTTTCTTTAATGCTTCGATTGTTCTCGCTGGCGCTTCATCTTTTCCCCGTCCATCATGAAGACAGATGATTTTGCCATTTGAGGCTCTCTTTTTCAGCTTACTTGCAATCATTTCTGCAGAAGTATTCGCCTTCCAATCCTGTGCCATGACATCCCATAAAACCATTTTTAGTTGTTTAGATTTGATATCAGCAAGTGTGCAAATATTTATTCTTCCCCAAGGTGGTCTGTAAAAGTGAACATCCACACCAAGACTGTCACATATTTCCATCGATTTTGTAAAATCTCTTTCGGTATATCCAGGTCCCATCATCCACGCATCTTGATGCGTACAAGAGTGGAGCCCCAATACATGCCCTTCTTGCTTCATCCGTTCCACAATCATTGGATGTTCTTTTGCAAAAGTAGCCACTGAAAAAAAGGTAGCCACCACTTGGTGTTGTTCCAGTAAATCCAGCAACTGCCCGGTATACTGTGGGTCAGGTCCGTCATCAAAGGTTAGAAATAAAACCTTTTCCTTTCTTTTTTTCGCTGGTAAAAAAAACTGTGCCCACTTATAGAGATAAGTTGGAACAATTGCATATACTACATAAATCATCCCTAAAAATATTCCCGTAAATATATATTCCATGTTTAGTCTCTCCTAAAAATAATGCGTCCTATGCTACAGCATAAGACGCAATAATCTGTTTTACAATGGTGTTGTCTAT
>JAGOGN010000001.1 GCA_017996675.1 Lachnospiraceae bacterium
CTCAGCGAACTGGCATATGGAAATGAAAAGTCCAAAGAATTGTTCCGTGAAATGATGCAACAAGCAGCATACGAATTCGGTTTTGAGGCTGACAATATCCCTCTTATGATCGAAGCCATTCCGTTATCCACAGAATCAATTATTTTAATAATAACCAAAGTAGAGGCTCCAGAAGAACTTGACACCAGATTTTCGCAATTTTCAGCAGCATCTGAAGACAGTCTATCAGAGCTGACCTCAGATACGCCAGTCCAAGGACAGAAATTGGAGGGAGCAGACGCAATCCTTGATATGCTCTACGAACTCCAGGAGAAGAAAGATTCCGCTAAAGGTGATGAGACCGAGGAAACCGAGAAAGCATTTAAGCCATTAAAAGATTTATTAAATAACTTAAAAGCCGAGAAGGAAGCGAAGAGTGCTCCTGTAGATTTGTTAAAGCTTTACTCTTTCCCAAGCCTCCATCATTTAGAATCCCTATCTTCTGTTTTACAGGGTATGGACTTAGGCAACAATCATCTTTATAAGAACCAAAAGAGTGGAAGATATTATCTGTTCTTACACAAAAATCAACTTTCCGCAATTAATTTTAATAAAATTTGCAATATTCTATCTGAATACGGTCAACAGGAAAGCTGCAATGCAGCTACAGAAGCCTATTTTTCAGAACACATTACTTGCTTAATAAAGAATCGAGCTTTGCAGACTTTAGCAACAATCTAATCTAGTAACTGAATTTTCATGTAAGAAAATAGGACTGACGCAAATGCGCCAGTCCTATTATTTTAGTCAAACTATACGTTCTTATTAGCGTGCAAGAAAAGTATTAATCTTTTCTACTAACATTTCTGGATCATATCCATGAACTGCTGCAGCTTCTTCGATTGTTTCCATCTGAGAAGATGGACATCCTAAACAGTGCATTCCAATTTCTAATAAAATTGGAGCTACTTCTGCGTCAATATTTAACAATTCACCAATCATTGTGTCTTTTGTAATCTGTGCCATGTCTTTGCCTCCTTTATATAAACTAGATTCATTATATTACGTAGGTTTAAAAATTGCAATCCAATTTCATATTACTTTCCTACTTCAACAAAACAATTCCAGAAGAAATCAACTTCCCTCCGTGGACTGATTCAGCAATCACTTCTACCGATTTCACAAACTGATCTTTCAGAATATATCCACAAAATCCATACTCATCTCCATCAATTTTTTGAGGAATCATTTCCACTGTTTTTCCATTTACCTTTAGATAAACTCTTGAATCTTCATCAATTTCGTTTTTATTCAAAATTCCAGTTATCTGAATCCAGTCATTCTTTTGCTCAGTTTTTATCTCTTTCACCAAATTATTGATTACTTTACCAGATAGAGTCTCTCTTTCTGGTGAAAGAAAAAGTGGTTTGTATTCTTGGATTAAATTTAAATTTCGTTCTGCAATTTCAATAATAACATGATCTGCTTGATATTTATCTACAGCGCTTAGATTATATGGAATATTTTTATCATAAATCGCATATTGATACTGCTCACTCAAATGAGTAATCATGTTATTTGCAAATGAATCACGAAACATCACCAAACTCCCATTTCCATTTGGCTGATTAGTTTCTATATAGGGTTGTTCAAAACTTCTTGTAGTTGTAATCATCTGATATTGCGGATTGCCCAAAACCAACTTGGATTCATTTGGTTTTGAATCTGGATATAACATTCTTTGAAGGTCTCCAGTCATTGCGTTCTTTTCAAAAACAGCTGGTTCTTTCTGATCCAATAATGGACGTCCTAATAAGTCCATGGCTTTTTCTACTACCAAATAGGCACCTTGATCATTCCAGTGTGTATCTGTTTTATAATAATAACATTCTTTTTTACTCCGAAACAAATCAAACGCATCTATATAGGATACGTTGCTCATTTTCTGACTCAAACGTTCCCAATTAGATTTATCCTTACTCTTTCTGTAGTTAGAAGGCATATAATCATACAAACTATTTTTATTTGGCGCCACAATAAAGAGCATCTTCTTGTTTTGCGACGTAATATTTTCCTGCATCATTTCCAGCGTTCTTACGGTATTGAAGATTTCTCTGGATGACATTTTATTTGTTCCACAATAATCGTCAATGGTATCCTTGTAATAAAGAAAACCTTCTTTTCCAATTACTACATTCTCTACAAATGATGTTGAGAATATCCGCTCTTGAAATTTAGTATAAAATGAAATCACTTCTGTTCTCAAGCCAAAATTATTGCTTAAGTACTGATCCATTCGCTCTGCTGGACTTGATTGCTCTGTATTTGTCTTTTCGCTTGCTTCCATCTCTATCTTGCTCTGATTTATAAACATACTCAAAAAGAGAAAGAAGCACCCCGCAAATCCGCAAAAAATATAGAGACCATATAGAATTTTCTTTTTCATAAATCTCCTTAAAATCTAAAATAAATGAACGGGTTATAACTATTTGAAGCAAGTGCCATGATACAATAATAAATACAGCACAAACTTACGACATATACAAATCCCGATACGTATTTATGCTCGAATAAAACAGCCAATTTTTTCTTCCAATTGAACATTCCAATCAATGCAATGATACAAATACAGATTACATATGGATTAAATAGAATCTGAAATTCGCTCATTGTTGTATATCCAGATTGTACTCCCAAAAACATCCCTTTCAAAAAAGATAATGCCTGTATTAAATTCTCACTTCTAAAAAAGACAAAGGAAACAACCACTACAAACATGGTATAAATCCAGCCTATCATCTTCCCTTTGATTTTTTCAGACCAACTACCTAACTCTTCCAAAACGGAACAGGTTCCATGAATCAGTCCCCAAATAACAAATGTGCCATTTGCACCATGCCACAGTCCTGTAAGGAAAAAAACAATATATTTATTCACGATTGTACGTACTTTTCCTTTTCTGCTTCCTCCTAAAGGGATATACAAATATTCCTTGAACCAGGTGCTTAAAGAAATGTGCCATTTTCGCCAAAACTCTTTTATTGAAGTTGCATTATATGGATAATTAAAGTTTTCTTTTAATTCAAATCCAAAAATCTTCCCTAGTCCAAGCGCCATATCACTATAGCCACTAAAATCGTAGTAAATTTGTAACGCATATAAGATAGCCGTTACCCAAGTAATCGTAAATGAATAATGACTATAATCCCATGAGTATACAATATCTACAATATTGCCTAGCGTGTTAGCAATTAAAACTTTTTTCCCTAGACCAAAAGAAAAGCGTCTTAATCCTTCCGCCACTTTCGCCAAATTCATTTCTCTTGCTTTAAATTGCTCTGCCACATCATGATATTTTACAATCGGACCTGCAACTAATTGTGGAAAAAGTGTAATATAGAGCAATAACGTGAAATAATTTTTTTGCAAAATTTCTGGCTTGCGATATACATCTACACTGTAGGACAGCAATTGAAACGTATAAAAGGAAATTCCTACTGGTAACACAACATTCATACCCAAGTACTTATAAAAACATAGAACTCCTAAGTTTAGAATAATTATGGTGCTTAAAATGCCCCTACGATATTTTGTTTTACACATCAATATCGTAAGGACATGACTTATAAGGGTACATGCAAGTAGTAGAAATATATTCTTCGGTTCGCCAACTCCATAAAAAAACAAGCTTGCAGCTAATAGAACAATATTTTTTACCTTTATATTTGGCGTTATATAATAAAGTAACACCGTCACAGGTAAAAATAAAATCAAAAATAAAATAGAACTAAAATACATCTTTTCTCCTTAACCAGCCGTTATTTCGTAATAGAATAAATTTCTATTTTGGTTACATTTTCGCCTTCTAAATAAAATGCAAAACCAACTTTCTCTTCCTCTAATTGATAGCAAGTTGGACTAGTACCATACTTCTTCCCTTGTAACGCTTTCTCCAGATTCTTCTTGCTTTCACCTAGTTTCACATAACTTTGGTAATCTAAATCTTTCGTATTTTTTAGAAGCGTGATCGAACTAATATATTCTTTTCCTTTTGATGGGTATGTTGTAATGATTAGGTTAGAATACTGGTATGTTTTATCGAACCCATCATACAGGCAACTTTTGCTTTCTTGATAATTCTCTGGTTCACCCAATTTTTCTTTCATCGATTCAAATGGCGAAGTGACGGAAAAAACCTCCCCTTGAATGCTTACTTCTCCCACTTGCATTTTCTTATCTTTACCCGATTCCGTTTTTTTGTCTGCGCATCCACCAAGAAATGCGATTGCCAAAAAAATGAACAACATCGAAATTAGTTTTCTTCCCATAGATCCCTCCATTTATTCATTTACTTTTTATGGTGTTTGTGGACATCCTTCTGGATTCCAATTGTAAACGATATTTTCACCATTTGTTGAATAATCATAATATTGATACTCATTTATTTGCTTACTGGTCCACAAAAATCTCTCGGTCGCCCATCCAGATGTTGTATCAAAATGCCACCAATTTCCATCTACTTTTACCATGTTCCAATAGTGACCTTTTCCATAGGAACTAGCCTCAACATTTTCAAAACCTAATCTGGTTAGTAGCCCTCTTGAAGCACAATAAAATGCAAAACAATTACCATTTCTAGGTAGCGAAAGAGCAGTTTTTGCGCCTTTGATCCAACTGCTCGTATCAGAAATCCCTCTGTACTTCACGTGTCCTGTTACCCATGTATAAACCGCATATGCTTTTTGTCGTTCTGTCATTTCTTTTTGGATAATTGGGGTAAGGATCTCATCACATATTGCATTTAGCTGTGCGTCTCCCGTATCATGTGGTTCATATGCTTTTCCACTGCTGTTTGACGGCTGCGGTACTGGGGTTACTGCCTGCACGATGACCGGTTTGGTCTTACTCAAAAATTCGTTGCTAACATACCCTAATTTTCCATTGTTATAGGAAATAGCATACCATTGCGTCTCGTTACACTGAGCAGTAACCGTTACTGCTTCACCCATCTCAATTGTAGCAACTTTATTTCCCTCTTTTACAGGCAAATCACGAACATTCAAATTACTAATTGTATACATTGTTTGTGCATTTTCTGTGTAAGTATACTGTGGTTTTTCTTCCACTTTAGGTGGAGTAACTGTGTTTTCTTTCGATTCTTCTTTTTGATCCTTTGCAGCTTCCACTTTCGTAGATTTCTCAGTTTTATTTTGTGTTTTATTATTTGTCGAAGTACATGCTGTTGCTGCGATTGCAAGAAATGCAACCAAATAAATAAATGCTATTTTTTTCATGAAAACCTCCATTATTAATTAAAGCCTTTTTAGTATAACAGTTGGATCTTTTTATTACAAGATTGTACATCTCCAAGTTTTTAGAAATTTCTTTACAGCGTCTTCCCTACCGATACATTATTTTTTTCTTGTATTCATCAGTAGAATAGTTTACAATATATTCGAAAGCTTGTCTTTCAAATATGTATATAAAGGAGGATTTTAATTATGGCATACGTTATTTCAAGTGAATGTGTAAGCTGTGGAGCTTGCGAAGGAGAATGTCCAGTTGGAGCTATCTCTCAGGGAGACGGACAATTCGTTATCGACGAATCTGCATGTCTTGATTGTGGTGCTTGTGCTGCAACATGTCCTACAGGAGCAATCAGCCAGGAGTAATCCAATTAGTTCAAAGATAAAAACAAGCGTGAATCCAATGATTCTCGCTTGTTTTTTTTGATTTTTCTATCTTTCCATATTGGCAAATTTTGTAAATTCTGGTAACCAAACTAGATTTACCGTTCCCGTTGGACCATTTCTTTGCTTTGCTATAATTACTTCTGCTATATTTTTATCTTCTGTATCCTTATTATAATAGTCATCACGGTAAAGAAACATTACAACGTCCGCATCCTGTTCGATCGCTCCGGACTCACGTAAATCGGAAAGCATCGGTCTATGATCTGGTCTTTGTTCTACCTGACGACTTAACTGTGAAAGAGCAAGTACAGGTACTTTCAACTCTCTAGCCAGTGATTTTAAAGATCTGGATATATCAGAAATTTCCTGTTGACGTGACTCCGTCTTTCCACTTCCACTCATCAACTGTAAGTAGTCAATGATGATAATTTTTAAATCTTTTTCTAGTGAATATTTTCTGCACTTGGATCTTAATTCTGCGATGCTAATTCCAGGAGTATCATCAATAATCAAGTTCGATCCACCAATTACTCCTGCTGCCTCAACAAGTCTTTCCCAGTCCGCATCCTGCAAACTTCCGTTTCGAATCAATTGAGCATCTACCCTGGATTCTACCGATAATAAACGATTTACCAGCTGCTCTTTTGACATTTCCAAACTAAAAATCGCCGTACACAAATTCTGGTGTGTCGCAATATATTGGGCAATATTTAATACAAAAGCAGTCTTTCCCATAGACGGTCTGGCAGCTAGTAAAACCAAATCAGAAGGTTGTAATCCTGATGTTTTATAATCCAAATCCGAAAATCCCGTAGAGATACCAGTTACGCTACTTTTATTATGTGCCGCTTTCTCGATTTTATCTAACGCATTCAAAACCACCTGACTAATTGGCATGTAATCTCCACCACTACGATTCTGCAACAAAGCAAAAATTTGCTTTTCTGTATCACTCATAATCGTTTCCAGACTTTCATTTCCTAAATAGCACTCGTTTGCAATTCCTTCCGTCGTTCGGATCAGTTTTCTTGCCATACTCTTTTCGTTAACGATTGTTGCATAGTATTTTACATTGGCAGAAGTCGGGACAGACATTAAAATCTCCCTTATTCGATCTGCTCCTGTAAACTGTTCTGGAAGACCTTTTTTTATCACTTTATTTTGTAGTGTGACTGGGTCGACCGGCATTCCTTCATTATACAATTCAACCATTGCCTCAAACATCACGCCATAATGCTGACTGTAAAAATCATCTTTCAATAATATTTCGGATGCAGTTACAATCGCGTCTTTATCCATCAGCATGGATCCTAAAACCGACTTTTCTGCTTCTAAATTATTGGGCATAACCCGTTTTATGACCATGTCTTCCATTTTGTATAAACTCCTTTAGGGTTATTCTTTTTCAATCACTTTTACTTTCAACTTTGCTATTACATTTGGATGTAGTTTTAATGGCACCTCTGTTACTCCTAATGCTTTAATTGCATCTGGAAGTACCATTTTCTTTTTATCAATTTCAATTCCTAATTGTTCTTTCACTGCAATTGCAATTTCTTTTGTTGAAACAGAACCAAATGTTCTTCCGCCTTCACCTGTTTTAATTGCAAGTGTAACGGACTTATCTTCAATCCTTGCTGCCAATTCCTGTGCTGCCTCTAAATGCTCTTTTGCAACTTTTTCTAGATGCTTTTCTTGTAATTTCAAATCATTCAATGCCTTTGATGTTGCTTCAATTCCTAACTTTTGTGGCAATATTTTATTTCGAGCATATCCTGTGCTTACTTCTACGATATCACCTTTTTTTCCTAATGCTTTTACATCTTCTAATAATACAATTTTCATATTATATTGCTCCTTCCTTCAGCATCTCATCCAGTGTTAATTTAAGTTTTCTCTTTGCCTCATTTAGAGTACAATCAACCAATTGGGTTCCAGCCACATTTAAATGGCCTCCGCCTCCTAGTTTTTCCATTATAATCTGTACATTGATCTCATCAATCGATCGGGAACTAATAAAGACTTTTCCCTGATATTCTGTTAAAACAAATGATGCCCGAATTCCAATTATATTTAGTAATTCATTTGCTGCCTGCGCACCTGCAATCGTTGGACTTTCCACGTTATCACTTGGACACACACTAATTGCAAAACTTCCTCGAAAAACTTCTGCATTTCGTACAGCTTCTGCTCTCGCTTTGTAAGCATCCATATCATTACGAAGCATCTTTCTTACACGGGTCACTTCCGCTCCACTTCGTCTTAAATATGCTGCAGCCTCAAACGTTCGCACACCCGTCTTTGTCATAAAGTTGTTGGTATCAATTAAGATTCCTGCGTAAATACTATCTGCTTCACACAAGGTGAGCTTGATATCTTCGCTAAAATACTGCAATACTTCTGCAATCATTTCGCAAGTGGAAGAAGCATAAGGCTCGATATAAGATAGTACTGCATTCTCGATTACTTCAGCCCCTTGTCGATGATGGTCGAATACAACGATTGACTTTGCTTTTGCTAAAAGCTGTGGGCACTCCGTATAACTAGGTTTATTCGTATCCACGACTACAACTGCCGTGTTTTTTCCAACAACCATCAGTGCATCTTCACTCGTAATAAACATCTCATCTGGATAACCATTCTCTGGAGTAAACGCCTCCATTAATGGTCTTAAAGATGAATTGATTTCATTTAAAACAATATAGACCCGCTTTTCTAAAACAGAAGCAGCACGATAGATTCCAACTGCTGCACCAAAAGAATCTACATCGGAAATCTGATGTCCCATTACAATGACTTGATCCTTCGTCTCTAATATTTCTCTTAATGCTTGTGCCTTCACACGGGCTTTTACACGAGTAGACTTTTCAACCTGCTGAGTTTTACCACCATAATAAAGAATCTTATCATGTGCCTTCACAACAACCTGATCTCCACCACGTCCCAACGCCAAGTCAATTGCCGCTCTTGTATATTCGTACTTTTGTAAAAATGTCCCGTCGCTATTTCCAATTCCAATACTTAAGGTTACTGGCATTTCATTTCCAATTTTAATTGTTTTCACATCTTCAATAATACTAAATCGATCTGCTTCTAGTTGATCCAGGAATTGCTTTTTAAATACAATAAAATATTTGTCTCTCTCAACCTTCTTTACAATACCATCCACCAAGGAAAAATATTTTGTAACTCGTCGGTCCGTTAATGCAATTAAAAGGGTTCTCTTTACTTCTTCAATACTTTCTAACACCTCTTCATAATTATCAATATAAACAAGTGCAGGAACTAATTTCTGATTCTCATTCTCTTTTAAACTCTTTTTTAATAATGTCTCGTCAAAAAAGTAAAAAGCGAACATAAACTGTCCTTCTGAAGTGGCTTTTTCTTTATCCTCGTTGGATAAATCTTCTGAATAAAAAATCTTTGTTACAGATACTCTATAAAAATGGTCATCTTTTTCGATATTCAAAGATGATTCGTCCTTCGTTTTATGAAGTAATTCTTTTGTGATTGCTGGGCAAATTGATGTAATCAGTTTACTGGTATCTTTTTCAAAACCGGTTATCTGATGAAACTCCCCGTTTCCCCATAGAATCTTTCCATTTGGGTCTGTAATTGAATAAGCTACTTCCAATTGGTTCAGCATCTTCTTCTGGACTTTTCCAAAATTAGTTGCATAATCCACCAGTTCATTTCCCAGTCTGGATTTATAATAAAAATATGCACTAATCGAAATGATGGAATAAAATAGAACAAATCCTCCCATAATCAAACCAGCCTCTTGATCGACCGTCCAGATTATTACATTCATTATCAACATCATACCAATCAAAAACAGTGGTAAACGAAGATAAAGTTTGATCTTACCTTTCATTCTTCTTCTCCTCTTGTGAAATTGCTTGCTATTTTCTATTATAGCATTGAACCCTCTAATAGGAAAGACTTTTCAATTTGAAAAAAACCGCCATATCCATAAGATATGACGGTAATTGACAAAGTATAATTTCAAATTAATCCTAAAAATTAATCCTGAACGTAAGGCATAACTGCGATATGTCTTGCTCTCTTAATAGCAATTGTAAGAGCTCTCTGATGTTTCGCACAGTTTCCTGTGATTCTTCTAGGAAGAATTTTTCCTCTTTCAGAAATATATCTTTTTAATTTATTTACGTCCTTATAATCGATAGCACTGTCTTTTCCACAGAATACACAAACTTTTTTTCTTCTGTGCATTCCGCCTCTTCTCTTCATTGGAGAATCGCTTCTATCTGAATTATTGTAAGCCATGATATTTACCTCCTCTTATTTAATTAAATGGTAGTTCCTCTTCAATTCCGTCTGGAATCTTCATGAAACCATCCCCAACCGCTGAACTTGGTGCTGCCTGCTCATGATATCCGTTCGAATATCCATCACTGGCACCTTTACTCTCTGCAAATTCCTGCTCTTCAATTACTACATCTGTGGTATAGACTTTCTGACCTTCTTTGTTTGTATAAGAACCAGTCTGAATTCTTCCAGTTACAGCTACTTTCATTCCTTTACGGAAATATTTCTCCGCAAATTCTCCTGTCTTACCAAACGCAACACAATTGATAAAATCTGCTGACTGGTCGCCATCTCTTTTAAATCGTCTGTCTACCGCCAGTGAATATCTCGTAACAGATGTTGCTGCATCCCCTGTGGATACACGAGTTTCTGGGTCTCTTGTGAGACGTCCCATCAAAATCACTTTGTTCATACGATTACCTCTTCTCTAATCTATGCTTCGTCCTGTCTCACGCATAAGTATCTTAAGACATTTTCTGTAATACGCACACGTTGCTCTAATTCTGCTGGTGTTTCACCATTGGAATCAAAGTGAATAAAGTAATAAAAACCTTCTTTCATTTTCTGGATTTCATAGGCTAATCTTTTCTTGCCCCATTCATCCACGTTGGTAATTGTACCACCGAAACGAGTGATGATTTCTTTCACTTTCTCAAGTGTTGCGATTCTTTCTTCGTCTTCGATTTTTGCACTAAGAACAAGCGCTAATTCATATTTGTTCATGCGAATCGTACCTCCTTTTGGTCTCTGGCTCCTAATCAATGTTAGGAACAAGGATAATTTATATATATCACGAATACCTATGATAACACAAATATCATATGTTTTCAAGGTATTTTTTGATTTCTCTTACATTCTTTTCTACCGTTGATCTTGGCAGCATAATCAAATGCCCACATCCCATACACTTTATTTTAATATCTGCACCCGTTCTTAAAACCTCCCACCAAACACTTCCACAGGGATGCTGTTTCTTTAAACGTAATTGATCTTTGACTTGAATATCCATTTTACTTCTCTCCCATTTCTTTCCATACCTGACAAAATACTTCTCCGATGGAGTTTTGAAAACTCAAATCCACACCAGGAAACCCTGTTTCTTCTTTATTTATAATGACAAGATGGGATCCGTTAAAGTAATTTAGTAATCCCGCAGCAGGATAGACACGCAAAGAAGTTCCGCCAACAATCAACAACTGTGTCTTTTGGATTTCCCTTACACTTTGCTCCATGACACCTTGGTTCAGACTTTCTTCATATAATACGACATCCGGTTTGATCACTCCACCACAGGTACAACGAGGAATTCCTTCGTGCTCTATCATAAATTGGAGTCCGTACTCTTTATTACAACTCCTACAATAATTGCGGTGCACACTTCCATGAAGTTCCCGTACCTTCTTACTTCCTGCCATTTGATGCAATCCGTCAATATTCTGAGTAATCACCGATTGACAACAATCTCTTGCTTCCATTTTTGCCAGGATCTGATGCGCCATATTGGGTTTTGCATTTTCATGAATCATTTTCTCTCGATAGAAACGAAAAAAAGCTTCGGTCTCTTTTAAAAAATAGGAATGGCTTAGTATGGTTTCTGGAGGGACGGAGTATTTTTGAGCATATAATCCATCTACACTTCGAAAATCAGGTATTCCACTTTCAGTAGATACACCTGCTCCACCGAAAAAAACAGTATACTCTGATTCCATGATCCACTTTGCTAACTCTTTACATTGATTGATTTGCCTCTGCTCCATTTTCTCACCTCTATTTGTATTATATACGCTGTGGTATCAGATGACAAGATGACTGATTCTTTTATTCGCTCCGTTCACATATTCTTGACATTTTTATTGTAAAATGGTAACTTAGTAATTTGAAAATGGAGAAAAATATGAAGACTAAATGGAAAAACCTTTTGGCAGGCTTTTCTGCCATGTGGAAAAAATTAATTGAAGAAAATTCACTTAGAAGTAACTTAATCTTATACATTGCTGTTCCTTTTATTATCACTTTGATTTTAGAAGGATTGGGAAGAAAATTTGTTTTTGGAGGATTTGTATTCCTCTTTACGCATCCTTTTCGGTTCTTAGTCAATATGTTGATTATTGTTTTGTCTTTTTCCGTCACACTTTTGTTAAGGAAACGTGTTTTCTGGGTTTCAGCACTAACCTGTATATGGATTGCTCTTGGTATCGCGAATTTCGTTTTATTGTGCAACCGAGTTACTCCTTTTACATCCTGTGACTTATTTATGATTGAATCCCTGTTTCCTATGATGCAAAAATATTTTAATAACTTTCAGATCATGATCATTTTAGGACTAATCGGACTTGTGGTGATTGCTTTGATCATCTTCTTTTTCAAAGCACCTAAAATGCCAGGTAAGATCCGTTATATTCGCTCGATCCTTCTGATTATTGCAACATTTGGTATTACCCTTGGTACCGCAAATGTTGGAATTAGAGCGGGCATCCTGGAAAACCAATTCCGGGAATTATCCCAATCCTATCTTCGTAATGGCTTCGTTTATTGTCTTACGAACAGCGTGATTGACATGGGTGTTTCTAAACCAAAGGACTTTTCAGAAGAACAACTAAAGGATTTTGTGGAACAAAATAAAGCCTCTACAACAGAGTCAACTCTTAAGTCAAAGCCAAATATTATTTTTGTTCAGTTAGAGTCCTTTTTTAACATTAATTCCTTAAAGGGAGTGAAATTCTCACAATCACCAATTCCTAATTTCGAGGCATTGCAAAAAGAAGGCGCAGGCGGTATTTTAGATGTTCCAGTTGTTGGTGCAGGTACTGTTAATACAGAATTTGAAATCACAACCGGAATGAACATTGATGATTTTGGAGCTGGTGAATACCCATATAAAACCATTCTTCGTGAGAAAACTTGCGAAAGTCTTGCTACTAACCTGAAGCCTTATGGATACAAAGCACATGTGATTCACAATAATACCGGTGGATTTTATAGCCGTAATGTAGTTTATGGCAATTTAGGTTATGAAGATTTTACTTCTGTCGAATATATGAACGACTATGAGAAAACACCAACTGGATGGGCAAAAGATGCCTGCCTCACAAAATATATTACAGACAGCCTGAATCAAACAAAAGAACCTGATTTAATTACAACCATCTCTGTTCAGGGTCATGGTAGTTACTTTTTGGATGAGCCATATGAGAAACATGTTTCTATTTTAGAAACTCCAAATGAAGACACCAGAACCGGCGTTGAATATTACGCAAATCTTCTTTATGAAATGGATCAGTTTATTGGTAACTTAATTCAGACTTTGAAAGAACGTAATGAAGATACGATCGTTGTGATGTACGGCGATCATCTTCCAAGTCTAAACTTCACAGAAGATGAACTGGAAGGCCGGAATATATACCAGACAGATTACTTTATCTGGAACAACATGGGACTTAAATTTGAAAGCAAAGAACTAGAAGCTTATAATCTTTCAAGTGAAATCTATCGTGCACTTGGTGTTAAAAATGGTGTAATTAATATGTATCACCAGAATCACCAAAATGATGCTGATTTTACAAAAGGACTTGCAACATTAGAGTATGACCTTTTATATGGCGATTTATATGCTTTCGATGGAAAAAGCCCATATGAAGCAATCAATATGCAAATGGGAATGGAACCAATCTCCATTGAAAATATTGTTTCCGGTGTAATGGGAGATAAATATACTTATATCCGTGGAAAGAATTTCACCCCTTACAGCCGTGTTTATATCAATGATAAGAAGCAATCTACTACGTTCATTAATTCAACTACCTTGCAGATTGAATATGATGATCTTAGTTCCTCAGACAGTATTTGTGTATGGCAATCCAGGTTGACCTCAACACCTGAATATCAATATAACACACTGTTATTAGACGGACCTGATGAATAAAATAAAATCCTCTCAATGTTAATCACTGAGAGGATTTTTTATTTACTTTCTTTCAAGAAGTTGCTGATAAACATCACGTTTGGATATTCCTCTGTCTAACGCAACTTTTTTCATGGCTTCTTTTCGATCTATTCCTTGTGCTTCGTAATGAGTAAGATGATCTTCCAAAGATAACTTCATCCACTCATCCTGAACTTCTTTGAGTATCGCTTCTCTTTTCTTTCCCTCGATAATAATCACATATTCTCCCTTTGGAGAATGCTGCATATAATATTCTTTTGCTTCTTCAAAAGAAGTCCTCAAAACTGTCTCAAACTTTTTTGTTAGTTCTCTGGTAATCGTAATGTTCCGATTTCCCAAAGAAGAATATAACTCGCCCAGTGTACTTACCAAATGATGGGGCGCTTCGTAAACAATCATGGTTCTGCTTTCATTCTTCATTTCATTCAAAACAAACTGTCGTTCTTTTTTATCCTTTGGCAAAAAAGCTTCAAACGCAAATCTTCTTGTAGATAAACCGGATAAGATTAGTCCATCCACACATGCACAAGCGCCCGGCAGCCCTGTTACTTCAATTCCCTGTTCATAACAAATCCGAACCAGTTCTTCTCCAGGATCAGAAATTCCAGGCGTACCTGCATCCGTAATAAGTGCGATGTTTTGTCCAGCTTTCATTTTATCAATTAAATACTGTGCTTTTTCTATTTTATTAAATTCATGATAACTGGTCATTGGTGTCTTAATTTCGAAATGATTTAACAGTTTAATGGAATTTCTGGTATCCTCTGCCGCAATCAGATCAACCTCGTTTAATACTCTAACCGCCCGAAACGTCATATCTTCCAAATTTCCAATTGGGGTAGCACACAAAAATAATTTTCCTTCCATACACTACTCCTTTCTAATACCCATATATTTCGTAAATTTCAGGCGTATATACACCTGGTTTTTCATACACGATCAATGGCTTTTCCACTGTAATCCTACTCTTGCCTCCAAGTTGACCTTCAATTAAAACCATATTAGGTTCTATATCAATCATCGGATAGATCAGTTTCATCCTCTTAGGTTCTAATTTATACTGACACATTAATGTCATAATTTCCGCTAAACGAAATGGTCTATGAACCATATAAAATCTGCCTTGTGGTCTCAATAATTGAGCAGCCTCCCGAATCACATCTTCCAGTGTACAACAAATTTCATGTCTCGCAATTGCCATTGCATCTGACCCGCTCACTAAACCATGATCTGCTATCATATAAGGAGGATTGCAGGTTACCACATCAAAAGAAGATGCTCCCAAAATTTTGGAAGCATACTTCAAGTCTCCTTGTATCATGTCAATTTTATGAGAAAGCTGATTATAATCCACGCTTCGCCTAGCCATATCAACGCTTTCTTCTTGTATTTCTAAACCAGTAAAGTGTTCGCCCTGAGTCTTTGCTTCCAATAAAATTGGAATAATTCCAGTTCCAGTTCCCAAATCCAGTGCCTTTTCACCTTTTTTCACTTTTGCAAATCCAGATAAAAGCACTGCATCCATTCCAAAACAGAACTTGCTGGAATTTTGAATAATAGAATATCCATTTCTATGTAATTCATCCAGACGTTCACCTTCTCGTAAATCAATTGTCTTCAAGTTTCGATTTTCCTTCCCTATCTTCAAGAGCTGCCAGTTCTTTCAATTCTTCCTGCGTCAGCTGAATCTTTTCTTTCTTTTTACGAGGTTTAAATCTCAAATCATCAACCGCATATTCGCGAATATCTTTTTCGCCATTTACCTCAACGATTACTTTTACTTTTTGACGGAGTACATTTACGCTTTGTACATCGCCGCGCAAATTGTCAGAGGTTGTAACATGGTCGCCAATAATAGGTAGGCGGCTATTTAGATATTCATAGGTATCCTGCTCATTTTTCAAACAACACATCAGTCGTCCACAAACACCAGATATTTTCGTAGGATTCAGCGATAAATTCTGTTCTTTCGCCATCTTAATCGAAACAGGTGCAAATTCTGATAAAAAAGTATGGCAACAAAGTGGTCTACCACAAATTCCGATTCCACCTAGTATTTTGGTTTCATCCCTTACACCAATTTGACGAAGTTCGATTCTGGTACGAAATACACTAGCCAGATCTTTTACTAACTCTCTAAAATCAATTCGTCCATCTGCTGTAAAATAAAACAATAATTTATTATTGTCAAACGTATATTCCGCATCAACTAACTTCATATCTAGCTGATGTTTCACTATTTTTTCAAGGCAAACATGAAATGCTTCCTTCTCTTTTAATTTATTCTGTACTTCTTTCTCATCGTCTTCTGGCAATGCCACACGAAGTACGGGTTTTAATGGCTGAACAATTCGATCATCCTCAACCTCTCTTGGTTCAATTAAGACCAACCCATATTCTACTCCTCTGGCTGTTTCTACGATTACATGATCGTTTTTTTGTATATTGAACTGTAATGGGTCAAAATAATATATTTTGCCGGCATTACGAAAACGTACTCCTACAACTTTCGTCATTCTAATTCTCCTTAATCGTTAATAGCATAAGTTCTAGCACAAGTTCCAAATTTACATTTGCATCTATTCTCTTCTTTGCCTTCTCGATCCCCTTCATGATTAATTCCAAACCCTCATAAGAGCTTGTTGCGGCTGCCTTTTTTATATCATAAACCTCATCCTGAAAAATGAGTTTATTTACATCATTTGTTGCTTTTAATAATAAAATATCTCTATACCATACCATCATCAGATCTAAAAAATCTTCTGCTTCCAATTTATATTCATTTATTTTCTTAACAGCAGAAACAACTTCATTTAAATCCATTTCTTTCAAGCGTTTCATTACCTGAATCGCAAGATCCTTCATTTCGTTGAAATCTTCCGATGCAGAAAGCTTTGCAGCTTTTCCAATATTTCCCTGTGCAAAAGAAGCACACATTTTGGCATCCTTCTCAGAAACATTTAACCGACTCATTAAATATTGAATAATTTGCCCAGACTGAACGGGTTTCATTTTAATGGTTACACACCGAGATCGAATGGTTGGTAAAAAACCCTCCGCATTGTTGGTTAACAAAATCAGGACCACATATTCTGGTGGTTCTTCCATGGTCTTTAGTAATGCATTTTGTGCCTGAATATTCATTTTATGCGCATCTTCTATGAGATACACCTTATATTTTCCATTGTATGGCTTTACATAGATATCGCCATTTACCTGCTCTCGAATATCATTTACCGATATGGTATTTGGCTTTTCGTGGGTCAGATAGATGATGTCCGGATGATTGTGCGTGAGTGCCTGTTTACAAGATGTGCATTCCATACAAGCATCCTTTGCTCCTTTTTCACATTGCAAAGTCATAGCAAATGCCTCTGCAATCTCTTTTTTCCCACATCCAGCTTCTCCTTCAAAAATGTACGCATGCGAGACTTTCCCCAACATCACTGCCTTTTGAAGTAGTTCAACTTCACTTTCGTGACCAAGAATATTTCTAAATCCAGCCATAAGCCACCTCTTCTCGATTTATGTTAATATATCTAAAAGTAATCCTCGAATTTCACCAATCTTTTCTAAAATTTTTAAATGATCCTTTTCATCTTTCATTAATTCCTGCGCGAGCTCGTCCAATGTATCATCCACTCTGCGAATAATGCCATAGACTCTATGTCTGCCTCTTCGATCCAAAAAATTTTCACGACTGAATTTATGCGAACGATACACGACCTCATTCATGAAATCTTTAATCAGGTCTCTGTATTTCTTCATATCACGAACATCCATATGTTTACTCAACACTGCACCCTGCGTGCTAATATCTGTCAAAAGAGTATTCACCCGCTCCTGCAACTGTGTCTCCTGAATCTGACTTGCAAGGGTGAACTTAAAAGTACCATCTCCTGTTTCAACCTGCGTCTTTTGTGGTTGAATATCCGTATTTGTTACCTGATTAATTTTAATATCCATGGATTATTCCCCCTGGCTTTGAACCATGAATTCCACAATTTGATCTAATGCTGCATCCAGATCATCATTCTCAAATTGCATCAAGACTTCTGCATCTTCTAATTTATTTTTCGAAAAATCTTCCTCATCTGCGAGAAATCTGCGGCATAATTCTGCATATCGTGGTTTCTCCTGCTGCTGTTCTCTCATTAACGCACGATTCAATCTTAGCCCATCGTCCAGATTAATATAGATTGGCACTAGAACCTCTTTTCCATAATAATCGCGAAGTTTTAAATAAGATTCCAATGTCCCTATAAAAATATAACTATGATTCTCCAAATCTAATCTGCCATCGTCTACTGTAAAATACTTCCATACTCCATGCATGGTATTGTATTCTCGTATTTCAATTACTTTATGATCTGAAATAAGTTTCTCTAATTCTTCCTCATTGGAAAAAAAATACTCCACTCCATCTTTCTCCCCTTCACGAATCGGTCTAGTCGTATAGGTCACTAAAGTTTGAAGCTTCACTTTATCCTGTTTCAATAATTCTTTATAAATGGTGTCTTTTCCGGAAGCACTCTTCCCCATTATGCAATAAATCTTACCCATTCTAACCTCCAAAGATACCCTTTTAGTATAATATAATTCCGCTTATTTTACAACTTTTATCACGGTATTTCTGTCATCTAATGCGCCTTCTAACCTTAATCCCATGTCTTGCATTTTCTTACTCCACACCACTAATTCTTCCGTTACAATTTCCCCTGGGGCCAAAATAGGGATACCTGGAGGATAAAGATATAAATAAGATTTGCTGATTCGATTACTTGCCTTTGCAATTGGAATACATTCTCCTTCTCGATTCATTGCCTCCCAAATCTCCAACTGTTTATCCGTTCTCATCAATTTTGTCTTCTCATTTGGCTTCGCATTGGTATTATGATTCAACAGATTCTCTTTGTCTATTTGTTCTAACGCCCGATATAAGCGTTCAAACCCTTCATTCGTATCCATACAAGATGTCAGCGCCGTTACATAATTTGGTAGGGTCATTTCCATTTCCAAATGATATTCTTTTCTAAGAATATCGTCTAACTTCGGCCCATCCATTTCCATTTTTGGAAAAATCAAAATCTTAGATAAATCCAAATCAAATACTTCTTTTTGAAGCAAAAGCGCCTTTGATAGTTGAAAACTACGCAGTTTCCCACAATTGTCATAAAAGTTTGTGAGTCTTTCCACAAAATCATCGAAAAGGTTCTCCTGATTGTTCTTAACATAATTTAAACATTCCTGTATTCCCGCCATCAGCAGATAAGATGGCGAACTCGTCTGAAAAAGATTCAGTGCATCCTGAACTGCATCTGCCTGAATTCTTTCTGAACATAAATGTAAGATGGCTGTTTGAGTTGGCGATGGTAATGTTTTATGAAGGCTCATTATCACAAGGTCTGCTCCACATTGAACCGGAGATTTTGGAAAAAAATCATGCATTCCAAAATGAGCCCCATGTGCGCAGTCAATAATCAAAACTCCATTTTTTCCATGAACGATATTGGCAATTGTTTGAATGTCTGATACAACACCATCATAAGTTGGTGATGTTAAAAACACCACTTTTGCATTCGGATGCTCATTCATTTCTTTTTCTACCTGCTCTGGTGTTATTCCACCATCGATCCCTAAGGAAGTCGTTTGCGGATAGATATAATGAGTTTGCACTCTTGCCAATTCGCAGCCGTGATAAACACTTTTGTGACAGTTTCTTCCTAAGATCATTTCATTACCAGTACATCTTGTCGCCCAAATCGCTGCTAAAATTCCACCGGTACTCCCATTGACCAGAAAAAAAGATTCTTTTGCACCATAAATGCAGGCAGCCTCTTGTTGTGCTGCCTGAAGAATTCCTGTTGGCTGATGCAAATTATCAAAGCCATCAATTTCTGTTATATCTATATTCATTTTCATCCACTCGCCGATCATCTGCTGTTTATGACCAGGCATATGAAATGGATAAAAATCCGACTCATGATATTGTTTTAATGCTTCTGCTATTTTTTTCATTTTTGATTTTCCTTATAGATATCGTTCCGGTTCTGGCATCCAGTCACCAAAAAAAATTTCATCCTTTTGAATAGACTCCCAAAGAGGTCCCATAAATTTCTTCACGGTCTGAAACATTTCCTCAAACTTTGGTCCCTCTATCTGCATTTTCTTTAGAAATAAGGACCACTTTTCCTTACGTTCCATACTCCATTCTTCCTCAAAAAAAGCATGTTCTCTCTCTTTTGAAATAAACGATTTCGTCTTATTTTTTTGTAAAAACTCAACCACTTTACGTCCTTCAATCATTTCACGATGAATGATTTGATATAATCGGTAATAAGAATTCATATCTGGTATAAAATCCACATAATACACCATTTCCTCTATCAAATCCGCAATTTGAACTTCCCTCTTGGCTGATACGTAATTTATTTTTTTCTGATTATCCAGGATAGATGGCAAAGACATCATATCGCCTGCCTCTTTTTTCTTATCTTTCTCCCGAATCAAAAGTTGGACTGCGATTTGGAGTTCATCTAATTGAACAATCAAATCAGCTACCTGCAATTTCTTCTCTTCTAAATTGCGGAATTCTTTCATCGACACAATTGTATCTTGAAAACAGTCTTCCAAATATTGTCCTACCTCATTGCGATGCGCTAGGTAAGAACAGACTATCACCTGATTACCTCGAAATCTTTGGTAAGCGGCGATATTAAATTCCCACCCATTACATAGCTCAAATCCTACCTTTTTTTTTACTTTAAACAGATTTTCTATAACGATTTCCATCGCACATCCTGCAATTAGGTTTTCATATGGAATTCTCAAACTATTACTTTTTTCATAAAGCAGATTTAATGTCCTCATTATAGCCATACCCCTATCATATACTTTACTTTCGTCATGACTTTTCGCTCTCTGGCATATTGGTCTAAAAGAAATAAGTCCTTCTTCGGATCCTTTATATAACACTTTAAAATTCTCTGCATTGCTTCATTTGAAAAATGATCCTGTTGCTTTAGACAATCGCAAATCAAACGGTTACGATCATATATTTGAAACGTACACCCATCTAAATCTATCGAACGAACACCAAGATTCAACACCTCAGGCTCAGTATAAACTGGAATTACAATTGGATAGACAATCGAAAATCTCGATTTCGAAGTATTTTTATCTACTGCAATTTTCCAAAAATATGGTTTTTCTTCTTGATAACCATAATAATATAATGCACTTTCTAAGGTCAGCACACCATCTGGAAACAAGAGGTTCATGTATTCATTTTCTGAATACTCTCCCTGCGCTAAACTATAATATCCATTTTTAATTCTCTTGATTGTTCCGTCCTTGATTAGCTGCTCCAACATTCGATAACTTATTCCTAAGGAATACAGCTCAGACGTTTTTACAATTTTTCCAATTTGCTGTATTTTCTCAACAATTTCTTCTCTATTCATCTGCTGCTCCTTCTAAATTACTCTTTCACTGCTATTATATCATAGTAAATTTTTTGTATCCAATAAAAATCAATTGTGTCTTTTTTTTTTCTATTCTATAATAAGAATCAGCGGAGGAATCAATATGAATACATCATCTTTAAACAAAATCAGTCCCACACGAAAAGAGTGTGAAGATCTCATCAAACATATATTAAATCAGGAAATACATCAACGAAGTACCAATTGTCATTTTCGTCACTCTGTTGATTTTCTTCCTTTTTTTGAGTCTCTCTATCCATCTTCTGTAGGACTAGCCAAGCAAGTTCAACGAGCAGTACGCTCCTTAAATTTACCAAAAGATTCGAATGGATATTACATCATTAATCGTTCCTGCAAAGAGCTTACTTTAGAAGCACACTTAATCTGTTTCTTTCAATACGAAAAAATGACTTTGGCCCAATGTTCCCATCCAGATAATTCGAAGTTTTTTCGTGGTAAAATGGATCCCGTCGCTCTTGAATATTGCAAAGAACGACTCACAGAGTATTTTCAGTATTCCATTCCAGATTGTTCTGTTTGGATAGAAAACTCCGAACTATGTATTTATTCATCTTCCATTCACAAAATTGAAAATCTATTATTTCGAATCGGTATCTACACTTACCCAGCCGAATAGTCTGACAATTTAGCTTCTCTTTTGCATTGTCCATAATAAGAAAAAGGACAGTTTCCTGTCCTTTCTTTTTTATCTTCTTTTACGTTTTCTCAATCTATTTTTTTTCGAAAAATTTCTCAAATTTCTTTTTCTTCTTTGATAAAACTCATATCGTAGAAGATAGAAATTTCTAACCACATACAAAATAACCAAGATCAACGCAGCTAAACCGATTAATCCAAAAATAACAATCGCAATGAGTTTAAAATCAATTCTGATTACGTTCTTCTTCTCTCCATCTTCTGCACTTGCGGTCGAAAAAGGAAACTGTTCTACTTTTTTTTCAATGATCTGAATTTCTGATCCTCCAACATAATGGCTACCATAATAATAATCTAAGGATCCAATGGTATTTTTCTTACTTTGATCATAATTCATTTTTGATGTAGTATCTTTAAATGTTGCCGTTTTGGGGATCACAACAGCAGCGTCTTTTTTCATTTTTACATATGATTTCGATGACTGGAAATTCATTTGATCGGTAATTTTTTCATTCATGAAAGCATTCTCATCTTTTGATATATTTAATACTTGAAAATTATCAAAACAATAATTAAATAATGATGTGGTATCCTCATAGTGCACACCATTAGTCGCTTTCAAAACTACACAGATTAAAGTCATTCCATCCTTTTCCGCAAAAGTAACCAATGTATTCAATGCATCATCCGTATATCCTGTCTTTCCACCAATACAAGAATCATATAAATATTTACCTGTTTTATAGTAATTCAACATCGCATGATGATTCACTAATGGAGTCTCTTCCGTATGTTTATTTGTAGGTGGAATTGTATACCGACTCGTTCCTACAATCAAACGAAACGTCTCATTTTGTATGGCTTCTCTTGAAATTAATGCCATATCATAAGCACTTGTTACATGATTCGTATCTGGAAGCCCATGCGGATTACTAAAGTTACTGTCTACACAACCAATTTCTTTTGCTCTTTTATTCATCATTTTAACAAAATTATCGTAACTTTTTCCTACATGCTCAGCCGTTGCATAAGCACACTCATTTGCAGATCCTAACAATACTGCATAAAGTGTTTCTTCCAAAGTCATTTGCTCTCCAACATCTCTTGCGATATGAGTGCCTTCTATTTTGTAAACGGAATCTTTTGAAAAAGTCACAGTTTCTGACAAAGAATTATTTTCAATCGCAATCAACGAAGTTAAGATCTTTGTTATACTTGCAGGATATAATTTTTCATGTACATTTTTTTCATATAAAATTGCGCCCGTCTTTGCTTCCATAACAATGGCAGCTTCTGAGCCAACCTGAGGACCATCTGGCCAATATTTCTTTTCTTCAGCACTCACACGAACCGGCGAAACTATTGATAAAATCGTAACGGTACATAGTGTAGCACTTAGCCACTTCTTCCATTTCATTTTCTCTTCTCCTGTCTGTCAACATCTTTCACAATTATAGCATAATATGTAATACTTTTGAAATATTACTTTTACATTTTTAACATAATATAGTAAAATATTTCAAGAACGTTTATAGATAGGATGAGGAACAATGAGATTAAGAAATATACCCGGAGCAGACGAGGCAATTGAAAATAGCCCATTCTGTGTCCAATTAATGGATCAGAAACCTGGTCAATGGAGCAGCTTATTTCCAATTAGCCAACCCCTACATATCGAGATTGGAATGGGCAAGGGCCAGTTTATTATGGAATTAGCCAGACTCAATCCAGACATCAATTATATCGGTATCGAACGATATGCCAGTGTATTACTTCGCGCATTGGAGAAAATGAAGGAGTTAGAGACCCCTTTGCCAAACTTAAAATTTATCTGCTGCGATGCATCTCTTTTACCAAATTATTTTTTCAAAGGAGAAATCAGCCGCATTTATTTAAATTTCAGCGACCCATGGCCAAAAGACCGACATGCCAAGAGACGACTGACTTCTAGACAGTTTTTTGATCGCTATCGTAAAATTTTATCCGATGAAGGAACCATCGAGTTTAAAACAGATAACCGACAACTGTTTGACTTCTCAGTTGAAGAAGTAACAGCCGCCGGTTGGAAGTTAAATGCACTCACCTATGACCTTCATCACGATTTAGCGTTAAACGAAGGTAATATTATGACGGAATATGAAGAGAAATTCAGTCAAAAAGGTAATCCAATTCACAAACTAATTGCATCCATGTAACTACATGGGTGCTTTTTTTGTCAGATCGACAACTTTTCCCAAAACTAAAGAACTAATTTCATTAATATCCAGTTGGATGGTTTTTATGCCAGTTCCATGCTGTTTCAATAATTGTTCCAAGGTCCTGATATTGTGGTTTCCATCCCAGTACACTCTTTGCTTTTTCACTTGATGCAATCAAAATCGCAGGATCCCCAGCTCTTCTCTCATCCATACGAACTGAAATCGGATGATTGGATACGCTTCGTGCTACATCGATAACTTCTTTCACCGAAAAGCCTACGCCATTTCCAAGATTAAAGATATTGCTTTCATTACCTTTCATTAAATATTCTACAGCCAGAATATGTGCCATTGCCAAATCCGTAACATGAATATAATCACGAATACAAGTTCCATCTTCTGTAGGATAATCCGAACCGTAAATTGCAATCTGTTCACGCTGTCCATTAGGAACTTGTAAAATAAGGGGAATCAGATGTGTCTCTGGACTATGTGCTTCACCAATCTCGCCGCTCTTATGTGCTCCACAGGCATTGAAATAGCGTAGTGAAACGTAACGAAGAGAATGTGCCTTGCTCGTCCAGCCAAACATCTTTTCCATGGCTAACTTTGTTTCTCCATATGTATTTGTTGGAACGGTTGGATCATTTTCTTCAATTGGCGTACGAACAGGTTCTCCATAAGTCGCAGCTGTAGAAGAAAAAACAATTTTATCTAACTCATGAGCAACCATTGCCTCTAAAAGCACCTTTGTTCCGCATAAATTATTATCATAATATTTTAATGGGTTCGTCATACTTTCTCCAACAAGAGAATTCGCTGCAAAATGAATAACCGCATCAATATCCTGTTCCTGTTCAAAGACATGATCTAATTCTTCACGACATCTTAAATCTGCTTTATAAAACTTTGCCTTTGGATGAACGGCCTCTAAATGCCCCGTTTCCAAGTTATCTAATACTATGACCTGATGATTTCGTTCAATTAATTCATATACTGTGTGAGAGCCTATATAGCCAGCCCCTCCTAATACTAAGATTTTCATATGAGTCTCCTTTTATATTTCAGAATAAAAAAAGTGCTGGTACTATTTACGTACCAACACTAGAATAACTCTTTTTTTGAAAAAAGTCTATAAACCTGTGTTACTTAATCATAGCTTTTAATTCTTCCTTCGCCTTTACTCCAACTGAGCGATCTACTAACTGACCATCTTTAATTACTACAACTGTTGGAATACTCATAACATGATATTTCTTTGCTAATTCTTTTTCTTCATCAACATTAATCTTTCCAACAACCGCAACGTCTTTTAACTCTTCTGCTAATTCTTCAATAATAGGTCCTAACATCTGACATGGTCCACACCAACTAGCCCAAAAATCCAATAATACTGGTTTGTCAGCCTTTAAAACTTCCTGTTCAAAATTATCCATTGTAATTTTCTTTGCCATAACTATAATCTCCTTTTCTTGTATCAACCAATTCAGTTACTTTCTGAGGTAATTATAACTTGTGCACAATCGAAAGTCTGTGACATTATCACCTTGTCATTCAGATACCATTATTATACCTTGCTTTTCTCTATTTTGAAAGTGGATTTGCTGCTAATTCTTTAATAATTTTGACGGCATTTTCCATACCTTCCACTGAAATATGTTCGAATGGACCATGGAAGCCATATCCACCTGTACCAAGGTTTGGACAAGGCAGTCCCATGAAGCTGAGACGTGCTCCGTCTGTACCACCACGTACTGGAGTTGAGATTAATGGTAATCCAATTTTTGTAATTGCTTTCTGAGCACTTTCAATCACCTCGAAATTCTTCTCCATAATCTCTAACATATTTCGGTAACTTTCTTTTAGTTGAAGTGTTACTGTTCCCTCACCGTATTTCAAATTGAGTAATTCTGTTACCTGCTTACAATAGTCCTGTTTTTGCTGAAATTTAGCAAAATCATGATCGCGAATAATATAAGACAATGTGGCTTTTGTATTATCTCCCTGCATATCGGAAAGCATGTAGAATCCTTCCCTCTTTTCGGTGTATTCTGGTGCCTCCTGAGCAGGTAACATGCAATGTAATTCACATGCAATGGAAGCAGCATTTTTCATAATATTCTTTGCTGATCCTGGATGAACATTCACTCCCTGAATATGAAAATGTGCACTTGCCGCATTGAAATTTTCGTATGCTATTTCTCCTTCATAATCCCCATCAATTGTGTAGGCATAGTCTGCTTTAAAATAGTCCAAATCAAATTTGTCAGATCCACATCCTACTTCTTCATCTGGAGTTATTCCCACCCAAATATCCCCATGAGGAATATTTTCGCTAATTATCTCTTCAATCGCAGTAAGAATTTCTGCAATTCCAGCTTTATCATCGGAACCTAAAAGAGTAGTTCCATCTGTAGTAATCAATGTCTTTCCAACCAAAGAAGTTAAATTAGGAAAATCCGATACTTTTAAATACTGGTTTGTTCCTTTTAATAGAACATCTTTGCCGTCATAATTAGGAATAATTTGTGGTTTCACGTTTTCTCCACTAAAAGCTGGTGCAGTATCCATATGTGCGATAAAGCCAACAGACTTCACATTCTCCATTCCAGCTGTCGCAGGCAGTAAACCATAAGCATAGCAATGGTCATCTAACTTCACATTAGTCAGACCAATCTGCTTCATTTCTTCTTCTAAAACTCTTCCTAAATCAAATTGTATCTGTGTGCTTGGAATCTGATCCACGTCTTCTTCAGACATTGTGTGGATTGAAACATACTTTAAAAAACGTTCCTGTAAATTCATGTCATTCCCTCCAATATTCATTTGGACTTATTATAACCCAAAGTAAAAAATTAATATAGGTATTTTATGAAAAATCCTTGCATTTTCAAATTATCTATTATATAATAATCAAGCGTTGAAAAATATTTGCGCCGCTAGCTCAGTTGGTAGAGCACCTGACTCTTAATCAGGGTGTCCAGGGTTCGAACCCCTGGCGGCGCACTCCATTGCAAATGGCTGAATCCCAGCAATAGTAAGGGTTTCAGCCATTTTTTTGTTGTTTATTATTATTGTGTCATTTCCTTACAAAATAAAAAATATTTTGCTTGATCTTTTTCTCCAGGGAAAAAACGTACTGTATCAAGCGAAATCAACTGGTATCCTTGATGTTCATAAAAGCCGACATTACAATCGGTATCTGTATATAAGAAGTAACTTTTTGCTTTTGTTTTCTTTAAGAATTCATGAAACTCGGATAGCAATCCAACTCCATATCCGCTCCCCTTTACTTTTGGTTTTACAGCAAATAAGCAAAGCTCACCCTGATAATCTTTCGCATGATGCATGATTAACTTTCGATTGACACGATTTGTTATTCTCAAAATTCTCAAGCCTGTCTTTCCAGACGGATAAAAAAATAACCGTAACTTTGCTGCCAGGGATCTTGGTGTAAAACTAAGCCATTGTCTCATACAACTTTTTTTATCACTTCTCCCTAATAGAAATCCAACAATTTTATTATTATTTGTTACTGCAATTTGATAATTTGACCAAGCAAGATAATCAAATAGAAAAGCTTTTAAATACAAATTCAATGCCTTTGAATTTGAAAAATCTTCTCCAATACTCCACGTTTCTAAAATCAGGTTCATGATTTCTTCATAGTCATTTCTATTTATTTTTCTATATGGTTTGTCCATTTCTTTATCTCCTTTTTATTTCTTATAAAAAGATATCCATCATGGGCACAAACCAAAATAGAAAAACAGACTATGAGTTGCCTGCGTATTCATGCTACACCTTGCCTTTCCATTTTTATTTTATTGAAAGGCAGAACACAATCATGTATTCTGCCTTTTTGTACAATCTATTAATTTCCTATATTTGCCAACAAAGCAGCGATTTCATCTGGAGACATAATTTTATTCGGGTTCGATAAATCAGGCATTGGTGGTAGTTCTGGTTCTGGCTCTGGTTCTGGTTCTGGTTCCGGTTCCGGTTCCGGTTCCGGTTCTGGTTCTGGCTCTGGCTCTGGCTCTGGTTCTGCGAATTGAATCACTTCACCTAATACTGGTTTTGTAACTTCTTCTTCCCTGACTTGCTCTGTTCCTTCACCCAAAAAATCTTCTAATTCAGAAAAATCATCTAAAATTCCAGGATTCATATCTGATACTGGTTCCGGTTCATTCTGCCTGTAATTATCCTGAACTGGTTGAGGATAATTTGGTTGTTGCTGATACACTACAGGTTGACTCATTGACAATTTCAGATTCATATTTAATATTTCATTCTTAACTGATAACTCTGATTCTCTAATTAACCCAAGTGTTTCATGTTGTTTGAGAATCAAATCTTTCATACTTTTATCAAGCATCGTTTGATTTGCGCTCGTCATTTCTTTTGATAACAAATGTAAAGCTTCTTCAAAATCCGAGATTTTTTCAATTAGTTTATCATTCGAATTCATTAAGGCATCTGCATTTTCCTTATTTCTACTAATTGTAATTTTAGCAATTCCTTTTTGTGCATTGATAATTTCTTCAGTTGGAATTCCAATTTGCTGCTCCATATTGGATAGACGTTCTTCTATTTCAGAAAAATACTTTCTCATCATTAAATAAGATGCTTTTTCCGCCTTTTGAAGGGCATCATACTGATCCAATTGCTGATACTCCTCATTAGCTCGATAAGATAGTATTCCCATGATACAGAAGTAAATACTAAATAGTATTCCGATTCCTAAACCACTAATAAGAATGATTTCTTTCGGCATATTCATCATTAAGTAAATTTCTACTAAAAATAATATTAAAAATACCAACACAGATAATACAATTTGTAAATATCCTTGTTGCTTTTTTTGTATTGTCTTTCTGTTTTCTTCCTGATTCATAAATTTCCTCCTTGAAATTTCGATTTGTAGAGATACCTAATTTAATTATACGAGAAAATTAGTTTTTGTCAATAAGATGAATTAATTGTATGCAATACACATAAAAAAGCCCAAAATCTAGAATACAACTAGATTTTAGGCTGTCAATTCTGGCGTCTCCGAGCGGATTCGAACCGCTGGCCTTTCGCTTAGGAGGCGAACGCTCTATCCTACTGAGCTACGGAGACAATATTCTATCTATTAAGCCGGAAAATTTACTGTTCCCTGCAACCAAATAACACTCTTAATTCGTCGCCCAATTTTAGGTTCACCTAGTAAATCATTCTGATTTACACAAATATCAAATTCCATTCCATTCACACTTAAGGTCATCGCCCAAACTTTTTCTTTCGAAAAAGAATTTTCAAATAGTTCAACATCCATTATTTCACCAATTACTGTATATTGATCGCCTTCAATTCCAAATGGCATAAAAGTACTTTCAATGATAGAATACAAATCTTCACTTTCCACTCTCCTCGATAGAGAAGAATAAATATCCAAATCATCCAAAGCCAATTGCTCAATTGCTGTTTCGTCACCTTCTTTTGCTGCAGCAATTAAACTAGAACGATCTGTACTTGATCCATTTTTCTTCTTTTTTGAAAGTTCTTCCTTTTCTATTGGCAAAATAATCATCGCTTTTTTTGATAACCCGGAAAACGTACAAGAGTTTGGTACCAAATTAACATTCTGATTTATAATTGTATTTTGATATTCTACTGCATTTTGAAGATAAAATATAACATTCATAGCATCATTAACATCACCACAAATTCCTGCATATGCATTTTTCTCTGAATATTTTTCAACGGTAGCTTCATCATATACAGAAATACCTTTACCTAAAAAATAGGGGAAAAAATATTCCATCCGAAAATGCTTGTTTCTATCAAAATCACCTCGAATTGCAATTCCAAAATATGGACCATATTCCTTACTAATTTCCGAGAAATTAGTATCATCATTATTTTCACAGATTACAATATTTGAAGGGTTTTGAATTACATCATTCAACAGTAATTCCAAATCTTCTTTTTTTAAAATACCGGAAAATCCAATTGAACTTAAAAATTGATGCATATTGCCCTCCTCTCAATCAAAATAACGATTGCTAATCCACATAGGCAATTCGTTCATACAAAATATTGACAACTTTCTTATCATAACATGTCCCAATATCTTTTTGCAAGATTTCTTTTATCTCTATCCGATCTTTTTTACCAGTTTCTATTCCACATACACTTCGGTCAAAAAAGTCGGATACATATATAATTCCACATTCTACTGGTAATTTTTTCATGTTAAAATGTTCTTTCATTGTAGAAACATCACAATGATGATATCTTACCATTTGTGCACCCATTTCACCAATCCATCTGTTTTGGTGAAGCTCCTGGTACATTTCTTCCGAGTGAGTTTGAAAAACCTCTGGATAAAGAATTTCAATTTTATTCATTTCCTCGTTGTCTAGATTCCCTAATTCTAATAAACCCAGATCATGAATCAAACAGGAAATTACCATTTGATATAGGATCACTGTTGGTACACAAAACTGTATGGCAATTTGCACGACGAGCAATGTAACATAGACGGTATGTTCATAAATATCCGCTTCTCTGTTAAAGTCAATTAATATTTTTTGATTTCGATGTGTTCTACAATAATGAATCATCTTTTCTGCTAATAAATCAAACTTAAAAATAGGTGCTTTTTTAACCTCTTCTCCATTGTCTTCTATTATTTTCTGTAAATACCGAATATAATAATCTATCACCTCCAAGGGAAGAATTTGACCATTCAATTCAGGATCCATTTTTGACAAGGTCTCCGAACTTTCTTCAATAAAAATAGAATGAATATCCAAACCCACTAAACCGCTCACATATTCTTTCTTCAGTTTTGTTCCTTTTGGAATTATTACCATATTAGAATTGCCGCAAACATCTACTGCGGCAATTTCTGTTCCATCTAATTCCTCTACGTTTTTAAGCTTCATCGTTTTCTTTTCTCTTATTCTTTTTCAAAGATGAATTCATAGCTTCGCTTAGTGCTTGTTTTTCTTCCTCAGCTAAAACAAGATACGAATTTCCAGCAAGTACTTCTTTAACATAAGTATAACAGCCTTCTCTACTATGAACCGCATTAATAATAAATCCATCATTTACTTCACTCAACAGGCATAGGGAAAAACTTAACTTTCCCCCCATTTCATTAAAGGCGTCATATTTTACCAATCCAAATTTCTTGAATGTTGGTTTCATATTTTGGAATAACTGTTCAATATGATCATGGTCATTTTTTTCTTCAGAAAGAAGGTAATCTACCTGTTGAAATCTCTTCTCTACCAGATCTTCTAGTGATTTCGCATCTTTTCCCTCCATAAAGATCCCATATCTCTTCTTTAAGTGGGAAATTTGAACAATATTAATTATATACAAAACGATCAATATAAATACTAATGCAATCAATGCAAAAATGATATATATAGAATTATCTTTTAAAATTGTTAAGCTATCCATTCTCTGTCTCCTTTATCAGAACAAGTGTTCTAGTTTTGCTTTGTGTTTTTCATCGCATCCGTAATTCTTTCTAAGTCATCTAAATTATAATATTCGATTTCTATCTTGCCAGAATCTTTCGTTTTTTGATGAATGCAGACTTTCGTTCCTACAATCGTCTTTAAAGTTTCCTCTAAGTCCGCATAAATTGCATCATACTGTACACTCTTTTTTTCTACTTTCTTCTGTTCTTCTTTCTCACTCTGGATTTTCTTGATTAATTTTTCTGTATCTCTCACACTCAATCTTTCGTCGAAAATCTTTTGAGCAGTAGAATATTGCTTGTCGTTATCTCCTAACGGAAGCAATGCTCTTGCATGTCCGGTTGTAATCATATCTTCAATGACCATTTGTTGTACTCTTTGATCTAATTTTAAGAGTCTCATTGAATTTGTAACGGCAGCTCGACTCTTTGAAACTCGATCTGCTACTTCATCCTGTTTTAAATTAAATTCCGTAAGCAATTTTTTATAAGCCCATGCTTCTTCTATAGGATTTAAATTTTCTCTCTGAATATTTTCTATTAATGAAATTTCAACAATTTCTTGATCTGATAAATCTTTAATGATAACAGGTACTTCTTTTAACCCAGCTAATTTTGCAGCACGCCATCTTCTCTCTCCTGCAATAATCTCAAAGTACGTCTTTTTGTCTTGAACTAATAAAGGCTGCAGGATACCGAATTGTTTAATAGATTCAGATAGTTCCTGTAATGCATCCTCATCAAAATTCTTTCTAGGCTGCTCTCTATTTGGTTCAACTTTGGTTATATTTAAACATAAAATTGGTTTGTTCTTCTCGTCAATTTGAACATTCTGAGATGCGCTTGATTTTACTTTATCTGTAATTAAGGAATCAATGCCTTTTCCTAATCCACCTTTTTTTACTGCCATTGTTATTGTCCTCCTCGATTTATTACTTCTTGCGCCAGTTTTCGATAACTTTCTGCTCCAGTTGATTTAGGATCATATGAAGTGATTGGTACTCCATGACTTGGCGCTTCTGCTAAGCGGACGCTTCTTGGAATAATGGTATTATAAATATTTGATTCAATATTATCTTTTACATTTTCAACTACTTCCAAAGATAAATTTGTTCTTCCATCGTACATTGTAAATACAATTCCTTCGATATCTAAATTTGGATTAAGTCTTTGTTGAACTAAGTTAATTGTGTGCATTAGCTGACTCAATCCCTCTAATGCATAATACTCGCACTGAATCGGAACTAAAACACTTGAAGCCGTTGTCATTGCATTTACTGTTAATAAATTTAAGGATGGAGGACAATCAATGATAATAAAATCAAAATCATCCTGTATATAATCCACTTCTTTACGAAGTATATATTCTCTATCTTCAATGTCTAATAATTCAATTTCTGCTCCAGCAAGATTGACGTTGGAAGGAAGTAACCACAATCCGTCCGTTTCAGTCTGGTGCATACTTTCTTTTATGGATGCTTCACCTAAAATTAATTCATAAACTGTATTCTCGATTTTATTTTTATCAATTCCTAATCCACTTGTTGTATTTCCTTGTGGATCCAAATCAATTGCTAATACTTTCTTTCCTGCTTCTGCAAGACATGCGGACAAATTTATTGTTGTTGTTGTCTTTCCAACTCCGCCTTTTTGATTTGCTACTGCTATAATTCTACCCATTATTATTATGTATTTCCCTTCCGAACCTGATTAAAAATTATTATTTTCGTTTATCATTCTGTGTAAAAGTATTATATCACATAAATGTTTCACGTGAAACATTTATCTGATTTTTTCGGTCGAAAACTCGCTTTCCACAATATATAGATTTCATTTTTTTAGTCCTATACTATATAAACCGTGAAACAAAAAGTAATATTTTCACTTGAAAATGTTTCACGTGAAACATTTTACATTATCCTTTATAGATTTCTTCCTCGTATATATCTACAATTTTATTCCTGATTGCAAAAACCGCAGCTTGCGTACGATCATTCACATTCAACTTTTTGAAAATATTTGATATATGATTTTTAACTGTTCTCTCACTAATATCCAATTTTGTTCCAATATCACGATTATACATTCCTAAAGATAGAAGCTTGAGTACATCGTATTCTCTTCTAGTAAGTGAATCAATCAATTCTTGATCTGAACTTGTAATTGTCGTTTTCGAATTCAGAAATGGAATCATGCTTGGCTGAATATAAGTTTCTCCTTCGTAAACAGCAACGATTGCTTTCTTTAATTCTTCCAGAGCAGAATCTTTAAGCATGTAACCATTTAGACCAATATCTATTGCCTTCAAAAGATATTCCACTTCTGAGTGTACGGTTAAAACAATTGTTTTCACACTTATTTTTTTCTCACGTATTTTATGCAATACTTCTAATCCGTTCATTTTTGGCATATTAATATCTAATAACAAAACATCTGGTTTGTATACTTCTAATTGTCTTAAACAGGATTCCCCGTCTCCAGCTTCAGAAACCACCTCGATCTCCCCATCCAATTCCAATAACTGTTTTAAGCCTTCGCGAATCATTGCATGATCATCTACTAGCATAATTTTAATTGCCATTTTTATATTTCCTCAACTTTCATTGGTATATTAACTATAATAGAAGTACCATTACCGACTGACGATGTAATCGTTAACTTTCCAGAAAGCAAAAAAATTCTTTCTTTCATTGTAGTTAGTCCGAATCCATGATTATCTTTTCGTTTTTCCTTATGACTCTCGCTCATATCAAAACCTAATCCGTCATCTTTGATTGTAACATTTACATTCGAATTTAAAACATCCAACTGTACTTGAATCAAATTAGCTTCTCCATGCTTAAGAGCATTATAACAAGCTTCCTGAATAATTCGGAATATAGTAGAACTTACTGTCGAATCAACGTGTTCAATTGGTCCTGAATATGAAAAATCAATCTTCGCATTGTTCTGTCTTTCAATTCGACCAAGTTCTCTTTCTAATGCAATAGCTAAACCAATATCATCCAAAGCCATTGGTCTCAAATCATAAATTATTCGACGCATTTCATTTATTGTACTTTTTAAATTCTTTGCGATATTTAACATCTCGATCTTGGAACGTATTGGATCCTCATCAATTAATCTTGTACAAAAATCGACTTTATGAACCATTGCTGTAAGATTTTGAACTGGCGAATCATGCAAATCTCTCGCAATTCTTTTCCGTTCCTGTTCCTGAGTTTCCAAAATTCGCAAGCGAAAACCAGCATAATCAAATTCATCTAAACCATAATTTTCAAGCATACTATTTTTTCCAGGTTCCGAATGAATCGAAGATTCTGTTTGATTTGAAATTTTCTCTTCTTCCAAGGTCTTTACTTCATCACAGATACACTTATATTCTTTAATTTTGTTTTCGGTATCTTGGATTTCAAGTTTAATTGCGGATGCTTCTTCTCTATAATGTTCCAGCTCCTCTTTTACTTCTCCTAATTTTTGGTAAGTTAATTGATTTAACTCATAAGGTGAAAAAGAGTCAGCTTGTTGATCAGTTCCTTCCTGAAGGACTCTGATAAATGCTGATTTTTCTTTAATAATAAATTGAAGATCCTCATATTGATTTAATAACGCATGAAGTAATTCCTCTAATTGATTTGTTTGCTTTTCTAAATAATTATATATCATATTTTCTCCATCGAACATATGTTTGACCTAGTTTCTCTATTCTTATTCTATACCAAAATCTGACAATAAGAAAGCTTTTCCTTGTTTCCTTCCAAATTATCGTCTATAATAATGAAAAGGGATAAGGAGGAGTTCTATGAATAAAAAATTTAAATTTCTTATAAAAACCGCAACAGTTGCTACGATAGCTGTACATGTAACGAATCGAATCATGAATCATATTTCAACTTCCAGAGATATCTTATCAAGCCAACAAGGCCATAAATTTCCATGGAAAGAAGGAAACATTTTTTATACAAAAAATGGACAGGGCGAACCTTTATTATTAATCCATGATTTATACCCTGATAGTTCTAGTTATGAATGGAAACAGGTCATTCAGGAATTATCTCATGATTACACCGTTTACGCTATTGATTTGCTTGGATGTGGTAGGTCTGCAAAGCCATCCATTCAATATACGAATTACCTTTATGTACAATTAATTCAAGATTTTATTAAACATGTTATTAAGCACCCAGCCAGATTAGTAGTCTCAAAATCATCTGCTTCATTTGGAATATTAACTTCTTGCATGAACAGTGATAGTATTGTTCATTTGATTTTGGTGAACCCAGATTCAATTACTAAAATAAATGAGCTTCCTTCGAAAAGGGAGAAATTGAGAAAGCATCTTCTTCATCTTCCAATTTTTGGAACTTTTATTTATAATCTGGACATGCAGCATGCAATTGAAAAATTAAAATTCAGACTACGCTTTATTGGACAGACTAACCCTCATCCAGAGGATTGGGCATGGGCATATACTGAATCTGCATACATTGGGAAAAGTCAGGGAAAACATTTATTATCTTCAATCGAAAATAAATATATCTCGGCAAACATTGCTCATGCACTCAAAATTTTGAAAACACCAACGACAATTCTTTTCAGTAGCGATCATGAAAATATAGATGAAACACTTGATCAGTATACCAAGCTTAATCCGACTATTCATGTTAACAAAATAGCTCACTCCAGATATCTTCCACAAATTGACAGACCGAAGCAATTTTGTGATTCCATTCGTTCCATTAAATAATGACTAAAAACAGGCATAGGAAACTTTGTTGCCTGTTTTTTCATTTTATCGGTTCTTTTCCTGGTAAACCAGCTTTTCTCGGGTACTTCTTTGGAGTACTCTTTTCTTTTTTAATAAAGATAAAAGAACGAGAGATGTCTGTATCTGGAAGAGAAAATAATTCCAGTTTTGATTTTGAACCAGCTAAAATGTTAACAGCATGACCAGACTGTTTGATTTCATCCTGTACATCTCCAGACTTATAAGAAATAAATTCTCCACCAACTTTTACAAATGGTAAACACAATTCAGATAAAGTGGTCAGATTTGCAACTGCTCTTGAAACACAAAAATCAAATTGCTCTCTGTACATTGCTTGTTGTCCAAGATCTTCCGCTCTTCCGTGCAAAGTACTAATCTGTTCTAATCCAAGTTCAAGAATGACTTCATCCAGAAATTTCAAACGTTTGTTTAAGGAATCCATTAAAACTAATTCTATTTTTGGAAATAAAATTTTTAGTGGAATTCCAGGAAATCCTGCTCCTGTTCCAATATCAATTATTTTTATGTCTTGGCTGAAATCACGAAATTTATGAATAATCAAACTATCCATAAAATGCTTTTCAACAACCTCTTCAAAATCAGTAATACTAGTCAAATTCATTACTTTATTTTTCTCAATTAATAATTCGTAAAAACGAAACAATTGTTCCAATTGACTTTGACTCGCTTCAATATCAAGTAGTCTTAACTTTTCCTGTATATAACTTATTGGATTCATACTTATTGATCCTTTCTGTAATACTGTTCCATATATACCACTAAAACAGTAATATCCGCTGGTGATACACCTGACAACCGTGAAGCATGACCGATGGAAATTGGTTGAAATTTATTTAATTTTTGAACAGCTTCTATACGTAAACTGCCAACGACACTATAATCAAAATTTTGAGGTAATCTTCTTGCTTCCATTTTTTTGAAGTCCTGTACCTGTTTCATTTGGCGTTGAATGTATCCATCATATTTAACCTGAATATCAATTTGCTCCTGCACTTCTATAGACAAATCAGGACGGTTCTGATCAATTTCAAATAAAAGTTGGTAAGACAATTCTGGCCGTCTAATTAATTCTGCTAAAGAGGTTCCAGTCTTTAAAGGTGTACTTTGATGATTCGTCAAAAATTCTTGTACTGCTGGATTTGCGCCAATCGTTACTTTGCTTACACGCTCTACTTCATCCTGAATTAACTGTTCTTTTTTGCATAAAGCATCAAAACGCTCTTTAGAAATAAGACCTACCTCAAACCCACGCTTTGTTAATCTTAAATCAGCATTATCCTGTCTTAACAACAATCGATATTCTGCTCTTGAAGTCATCATACGATATGGTTCAAGATTCTCTTTTGTAACTAGATCATCAATTAAAACACCCGTATATGCTTCCGAACGATCCAAAATAAATTCATCTTCTCCTTTGATACGTCTTGCTGCATTAATTCCAGCAACTAGACCCTGACAAGCTGCTTCCTCATAACCTGAACTTCCATTAAATTGGCCACAACTATATAAACCCTTTATATTTTTAAATTCCAGAGTTGGATTTAATTGGTTAGGATTAATACAATCGTATTCAATGGCATATGCATTTCGTATAATAACAGCATCTTCCAATCCTTTTACGGAACGATACATTTCGTATTGAACATCTTCAGGCAAAGAGCTGGACATTCCACCAACATACATTTCTGTAGTATAAAGTCCTTCTGGTTCAATAAATACCTGATGTCTCTCTTTATCAGCAAAACGAACAACTTTATCCTCAATAGATGGACAGTAACGAGGACCTGTTCCTTCGATCATACCTGAGTAAAGTGGCGAACGATCCAAATTGTTTCTAATAATAGAATGAGTTTTTTCGTTTGTATAAGTTAACCAGCAGGAAATCTGATCTTTTTGTATCTCTTTCCGATTAGAAGTAAAAGAAAATGGAATAATTTCCTCATCTCCTAACTGTTCTTCCATCTGATCATAATGGATAGATCTTGAATCTATTCTGGCAGGCGTACCAGTTTTAAATCGATAGAGTTCAATTCCAAGATTTTTTAAAGATTCAGAAAGATGATTTGCAGACTGAAGCCCATTTGGACCGGTATATTCAACTACGTCTCCATAAAGACATCTTGACTTTAAATAGGTACCTGTAGCTAAAATTACTGCCTTAGAATGATAAATTGCTCCAGAATACGTTCTCACACCTGTAACATTACCCTTTTGGGCTAAAATTTCTACCACTTCACCTCTACGAATTGTTAAATTTTCCGTATGTTCTAATACCTGAGTCATTGCCTGCGTATAAGCGCTCTTATCAGCCTGAGCTCTTAAAGAATGTACAGCAGGACCTTTTGAACGATTCAGCATTTTAGACTGAATAAAAGTCTGATCGATGATCTTTCCCATTTCTCCGCCTAAAGCGTCTACTTCTCTTACTAAATGTCCTTTTGAACTTCCTCCAATATTTGGATTACATGGCATTAATGCAATTCCTTCAATTGTGACTGTAAACATGATTGTACGCATACCAAGTCTGGCGCAAGAAAGAGCAGCCTCGCATCCAGCATGGCCAGCACCAATTACACATACATCATAATTTTCTTCTAAAAATGGCATACTATCTACCTCTATTTTCCTGTACAAAATTTACTAAATATTTCTTTAACCAAATCATCACCAACTGAGTCTCCTGTAATTTCGCCAATTGAATTAAAAGCACTCATCAAATCAATTGTAAAAAAGTCTTCTGGCATTTGATTTTCAATACTAGTCTTAACCTGCTTTAAGCTGATTAATGCCGCATTTAATGATTCCTTATGACGAATATTCGTAATCATATATTCATCGTCAAGATTTAGCTCTCCTTGGAAAAAAAGCTCTTTTAACTTCACTTCAAAGTCATCAAATCCAATATAATCTTTTGCAGATAAAGAAATAATAGGATAATCTAAAATCTCGAATAAAGATCCAAGTTGAATGGTCTGCTCCAAATCAGCTTTATTCACTAAAACAATCACTTTTTTTCCATGGATCATTTGAATAATATCATGATCATTTTCATCTAAAGGCCTTGAACCATCAATCATATATAAAATCAAATCTGCAGACTCTACATATTCTTTGGATTTTTTAACACCTATTTGTTCGATTACATCCTCAGTTTTACGTATTCCTGCAGTGTCAATAACGTTTAAAGTTATACCATTAATTTGAATCTGTTCTTCAATACTATCTCTGGTTGTACCAGCAATATCAGTAACGATAGCCCTCTCCTGTCCTAACAAAACATTTAAAAATGAGGACTTACCAACATTCGGCTTACCAACAATTACTGTTTGAATGCCATCTTTTAATAATCTTCCATTCTCACAGGATGCAATTAAAAGTTCCAGTTGTTGAATGAGAGTTTCAATTTTAGGAAAAAGTTCTTCAGGATAATGATCTAATGAAATATGTTCAGGATCATCCAAAGCAGATTCTATAAAGGCCATTTCGTGCAATATTGATTGCCTAATCGTTTTCATTTGCTTCGATAATTTTCCATTTAATTGCGCAATCGATGACTTTCGTGCAAATTCATTTTTTGAATGAATTAAATCCATGACTGATTCTGCCTGAGCAAGGTCTAATCTACCATTTAAAAAGGCTCTCTTTGTAAACTCACCTGGATCTGCCATCCTTGCACCACAATCTAAAACAAGTTCTAATATTCTTTTTAATAAAAAAATACCTCCATGACAATTAATTTCTACAACATTTTCTTTTGTAAAAGTTTTTGGAGCTTTCAGAATCAGAACCATCACTTCGTCAATCACTTCATTGTTATCCACAATATGACCATAATGAACAGTGTGACTATCCACTTTTGAAACATTAAACTTGTGAATACCTTTCACAAAAATCTTTTCAATAATAGAAAAAGAATTGTCACCGCTCAAACGTACAATTCCGATTCCTGCAGGACTTAATCCAGTTGATATAGCTGCTATTGTATCAGTATTCATATTTTTCTCCTAAAAAGGGGACTGTATTAGTTACAGTCCCCACATATGATTCACCTTATGATCTCTTTAAAGTAACAACAACATGTCTAAAAGGTTCATCACCTTCACTATGAGTAGACACATAACGATCTCCTTGTAGTGCTGAATGAATGATTCTTCTTTCATATGGGTTCATTGGTTCTAAAGAAACAGCTCTCTTTGTTCTTTTTACTTTAAATGCAATATTTTTAGCTAAGCCTTCCAGAGTATCTTTTCTACGTTTACGATAATCTTCTGTATCAACTTTTATCTTTAAATATTCTTCAGAATTCTTATTTACTGCTAAATTTGCAAGATACTGTAACGCATCCAAAGTCTGACCTCTTTTACCAATCAGAACACCCATTTCATCACCAGTTAATTCAATATCCATGGTGCGACTTTCTTCATCCATTTCAATCTTAACTTCTACATGAAGTCCCATCGCTGCAGTAACATCAACCAAAAAATCTCTAGCATCATCTACTGGCGAATATTTCTTTTTGGCACGAATTAAAGCATTCTTACTTCCAAATCCCAATAATCCTGAACTACCCTTCTCGATCACTTCAAATTCGATTTGATCACTTGTAGTTCCTAACTGAATTGTTGCTTCTGTTAATGCAGCATCAATAGTTTTTGCGCTAAACTCTCTAAATTCCATACTATTCTACCCCTATTTATTATTGCGATTATTATAGTCTTTCACTAAATTAGCTTTGTTTGCCATACTTCCAGAAGGAGCATTTAATTTTGCTTCTTCAGCTTTTTTCAACAATTCATCTCTTTCTTCTACAGAAATAGATTTTGTTTTAATTTTTGCAGCATTAGAAATCTGGCTTTGCATATACCCCTGTCTCTTTGCACGTTTCTTATCAGCTTTTTCACGATTTTTTTCAATAATCGCATCCAAATCCATTTTATCAATTCTCTTGTTAATGACTACCTGTTGAATAGAACGTACAACAGCACCAGCAATCCAGTATAAACCTAAACCGATCGGAAGAGTAAATACCATTACTACAGAAATAATAGGCATCATCATACTCATCGTATTCATCTGTTTTGCCATTGCATCATTCATAGATGCATTATTCTTATTTGTAGAAAGCTTTAAGTTTAAATACTGTGTTAAACCAGAAACAATAGGAATCAACAATGCCATAATCAAAAGACCGTAACTATGATCTGTAAAAGAATTGCGGATTGTAGTATATGGAGAAAGAGCAATATCCATTCCTAAAAAATTATTAAAATGTGCTACCGAACTATGTACATCAGAAATAACATTTCCTAAAGAAGAAAACGCTTTTTCTAAAGAATTCCATCCATCCGATGTCAATTTATATAAAACATCAACAATTGAATTTGAAATTTGTCCGTCAGTTGCTGTTTTAGAAAAATTAAGTGTAACAGTCTTCATTCCTAAAGTATCATGTAATTTTGTGATTTTATCTTGATAATTTCCAGTTCTCATAATTTGTTCAACTAATGGCTGGTAACTGTCTCTTACACTACTTACATATGCAGGAATATTATAAATAACACGATATAAAGCAAAGAAAATAGGCATCTGAACTGCTAACTGTAAACAGCTACCCGTCATAGAAACACCATACTTATCGTAAACAGCTTGCGTTTCTTCCTGAATTTTCATTCTGGACTCATTATCTGTTTTACCTTTGTATTTCTTCTGAATTGCCTGAATTTCAGGGCTCATTTTACTTTGTAGCTTTGAAAATTTCTGCTGTTTATAAGTCAAAGGTAACATAAACATATAAACTACAAAAGTAAGAATGATAATTGATATACCAATATTCTGTACATCAAAAACTTTATCCATAAAATTATAAATAAAGTCAATAATCACACCAATAACTTTTGCGATTGGCCCTAAAATAGCACCATCATACTGTGTCAGTAAAATACTCATTTCATTTTCCTCCTAAATTAAGGTACCGGATCATAACCGCCACTTGAAAAAGGATTGCATCTTAAAATTCTCCAAATTGCTAATAAAGTACCCTTGATTGCTCCATGCTTTTCTATTGCCTCAATAGCATAAGTAGAACAAGTTGGAATATAAGGGCATTTTGTTGACTTCATTGGAGAAATGTATTTTTGATAGAATCGAATTCCAAATAATAAAAATTTTTTCACTTCATCACTTCTTTCAACGGTTATCTCATAATTTTGTGAAGACGTCCCAGATGCAATACAGCACTCTCTATTTCTTTATAACTAATTTCCTTTGCTGTAACTCTGGCGATGATTACAATGTCTAAACCACTATTAAACATTTCTTCCTGTAATCGATAACTCTCTTTAATTAATCTTTTTACGCGATGTCTAATAACACTATTTCCTACTTTTTTACTTACCGAAATTCCAAGCCTACTAGTTTCAGTATTATTATCCATTACAAACATTACTAAATATTTGTTTGCATAAGAACGACCGTAATCGTATACAAATTGGAATTGACGGTTTTTTTCTAGTGACTCTGTAAATTTCATTTTTTTTCCTTTTTCTACAAAAATTAACTAAAATAGAAGAAAAGACCACATAATGTGGCCTAAGCTGATAATTTTTTTCTACCTTTTAATCTTCTTGCTGCCAAAACTTTTCTTCCACCTGCAGAACTCATTCTTGCTCTAAATCCATGAACCTTAGCTCTAGATCTCTTTTTTGGTTGAAATGTCATCTTCATATCTATACACCTCCTCTACGTTAAAAAACATCATTTCAATTATAACAAATAATTAGGTAAAGTCAAGTAAAAAGGAGCTTTTTACATTAATAAAATGTTATCCACATTATCAACTACAAGATGTGTAAAAGATGCGATGTCCACATCAATATATTGATTATCCACGTATTTTTAAACAAGTTATCCTTACCATTTGATCAAGATATGGAAAAGTTATCCCCAATCTGTTGATAACCTGTTCATATCTTATGTATATTTTGTGAACAAATTGAAAAGTTCAGTAAATATGCCACTTATAAAAAATTTTATATTCATAAGTTATACACAATGCAAGAAAAGCCGTATTTTGCCATTATTCATGTTTTACCCTTATAAGCCTATCTCCTATACGAATACTAAAATAACATTGAAAATTTGGCTATTTTAGTATATGATAAGGAGGTGACAGAAGCAAAAAAAGGATGGAGAATAAAAATGGAAGCGATAATAAGTAAATGGCCTGACATTCTTCAAAAAATCAGAGAAGAATTAGAACTTACAGATGTAAGTTTTCGTACTTGGTTTGAACCACTTGAAATCGAGGCCGTAGAAAATGATAAATTATATATCTTAGTAAAAGGTGATCAAATGCACCTAAATTATATTAAGAAAAAGTATTCTCCTATTATTCAAGTAACGATTGCAGAAGTTATAGGTAAAGAATATGAATTGAATTTCATTAATAAGGAAATAACAGTAAAGGATTCTGCAAATGCGTTGCAAAAAATTAAAACAAATCTAAATCCAAATTATACATTTGAATCATTTGTTGTAGGCAGCAATAACCGGTTTGCACATTCTGCTTCATTAGCTGTAGCAGAATCTCCTGGTGAAGCTTACAATCCTCTTTTTTTGTATGGAGGAGTTGGTCTTGGAAAGACTCACTTAATGCATTCAATTGCACATTACATTCAATTGAATAATCCTTCTCTAAAAGTATTATACGTAACAAGTGAAACTTTTACAAATGAATTAATTGAAGCCATTGGAAATAAATCAACAATGAAGTTTCGTAAAAAATACAGAGAGATTGATGTTTTATTAATTGATGACGTACAGTTTATTATAGGAAAAGAAAGTACACAGGAAGAATTCTTTAATACGTTTAATGAATTACATCTTGCAAATAAACAAATTATTATTTCTTCTGATCGTCCACCAAAAGAAATGGAAACATTAGAAGAAAGAATTCAATCTAGGTTTGAGTGGGGTATACTTGCTGATATTGGTGCTCCAGATTATGAAACACGTATGGCAATCTTAAAACAGCGTGAAGAGGCAGATGGTGTTAGCATTGGTGATGAAATATTAAATTATATTGCTAAAAATGTAAAATCTAATATTCGTGAATTAGAAGGGGCCTTAAATAAATTAATTGCTTATTCTAATTTAGAAAAAACTGAAATTACAATGGAATTAGCCGAGAATCTTCTTCAAAATATTATTTCACCAGATAAACCTAAAGAAATCACACCACAATTAATTATAGAAATTGTATCTGATCATTTTCAAATTACAGTTGACCAGATGATTTCAAAGAATAGAAGTAATGAAATTGCAAAACCAAGACAAATTGCGATGTACCTTTGCAGAAATTTGACAGACTCTCCTTTAGATTATATTGGTGGATTACTTGGTGGACGAGATCATGCAACTATCATTCATGGTGTGGATAAGATTACAAAAGAGTTAGATGACAACCCGAACACAATTACGGTTATTGAGACCATTAAGAAAAAAATTGTTCCTAACTAGGCTTTTATTAACATCTTACTTTTCTTATACCAACATCTTATTAGAGAAAAATTATCATATTTTATATGGTCTAAGACCACTTTTCAACATATGAACACCTACTACTAAGATGACTACTATTTTTTATTATATATATATGCAATACTCAGACAGTAGAAAATCATTGAAAACCTGAAAGGAGTTATTAACAATGAAAATCATTTGCTCAAAATCAAATTTACTTAAAGGAGTAAACACCGTATCGAAAGCTGTACCTACTAGAACAACAATGGCTATTTTAGAATGTATCTTAATTGATGCATCAAAAGGAGAGATTAAACTTACCGCTAATGATATGGAACTTGGGATAGAGACAATTATTGATGGACAGATTGATGAACAAGGAATTATTGCATTAGATGCAAAGATTTTTTCTGAGATTGTTCGTAAGCTTCCAGATAATGATGTTGTGATAGAAACAGAAAATAATTTTAAAACTACCATTACTTGTGAAAAAGCAAAGTTTAATATTGTTGGTCATTCAGGAGAAGATTTTTCTTATCTTCCTGAAATAGAAAAAAATGACTCTGTCATTATTTCACAGTTCACTTTAAAAGAAATTATCAGACAAACGATTTTTTCAATTTCTGATAATGACAGTAATAAATTAATGACTGGAGAACTATTTGAAATCAATGGAAGTGAATTAAAAGTGGTTTCTTTAGATGGACATCGTATTTCTATTCGTAAGATAGAATTAAAAGACAGCTATGAACCAAAGAAAGTTGTTGTACCAGGAAAGACGTTACAAGAAATTAGTAAAATTATTTCTGGAAATATGGATGAAAATGTTCAAATATTCTTTTCAACAAATCACATAGTATTTTTATTTGATAAAACAACAGTGGTTTCACGTTTGATTGAAGGTGAATATTTTAAAATTGAACAGATGCTATCTTCTGACTATGAAACAAAAATTAAAATTAATAAAAGAGAATTATTAGATTGTATTGATCGTGCCACTTTGTTGGTAAAAGAAGGAGATAAGAAACCAATCATCATGAATATAGCTGATGATGCTATGGAGTTAAAAATTAATTCTTTTATTGGATCAATGAATGAAGAAATTGATATTACAAAAGAAGGTAAAGATATGTTAATTGGATTTAATCCAAAATTCTTTATTGATGCCCTCCGTGTAATTGATGAAGAAGACGTAACTATTTATATGGTAAATCCAAAAGCTCCTTGTTTTATAAAAGATGAAAAAGAAAATTACATTTATTTAATTCTACCTGTAAATTTCAATACTTCAGCTAATTAGAAAAGGAGAACTATGGAAATTATTCAGTTAAGAGAAGATTATATTAAACTTGGCCAAGCATTAAAAGCTGCTGGTTTAGTTGGTTCTGGTGTTGAAGCAAAAATTGTTATTTCAGAGGGTCTAGTTAAAGTAAATGGAAAAGTTGAAATGCAAAGAGGAAAAAAATTAGTTCACGGAGATGTTGTTTCTTTTGAAAATGAAACAATTAAAATTGAAAAATGATAATTAAGTCTTTAAAAATGGATCACTTTAGAAATTACGATTCTTTAAATATAGATTTTATGGATGGCACGACAATTTTATATGGGGATAATGCTCAGGGTAAGACAAATATTCTTGAGGCTATTTATGTTGCTGCAACATCAAAATCCCATAAAGGTAGCAAAGACAAAGAAATGATTCAATTTAATCAGGATGAAGCTCATATTAATATTCAAATTGAAAAAAAAGGATCGGATTATGTTGTTGACATGCATCTTAAAAAAAATAAATTAAAGGGAATCGCTATTAATAAAATTCCAATAAAAAAGGCTAGTGAACTTTTTGGTATTTTGAATGTTATTCTTTTTTCACCAGAAGACTTGAATATTATAAAAAATGGTCCAAGTGAAAGAAGAAGATTTTTAGATTTAGAATTATGTCAACTTGATAAAATATATTTAAATGATTTAGTTTCTTATAATAAAATTTTGAATCAAAGAAATAAACTATTGAAGGACATATTATTTAAACCAGATTTAGAATCTACTCTTGAAATTTGGAATGATCAACTCATTGATTATGGAACTAAAATTATAAGAAAGAGAGCTGAATTTATTCAGCAACTCAATTCGATTATTTTTGGAATACATAAAAAATTGTCCGGTAATAAAGAAGATTTGATGATTCAATATGAACCAAATGTAAATGAAAAATATTTTAGAGAAGAACTTTTAAAACAACAGGAGAAAGATAAAAAAAGTCTTTCTACCTCTGTTGGTCCACATAGAGATGATTTTTGCATTTTTATAAAAAATGTAGATATCAGAAAATATGGATCCCAGGGACAACAAAGAAGCGCAGCGTTGTCTTTAAAATTATCAGAGATTGAATTTGTGAAATCAATGATTCATGATAATCCAGTTTTATTGTTGGATGATGTTTTATCAGAACTGGATAGTTTAAGACAACATCAATTATTAGAGAGTATTCACGATGTACAAACAGTTATTTCTTGTACAGGTTTGGATGAATTTATAAAGAATAGATTTAAAATTAATCGAGTTTATCAGGTTATAGATGGGAAAATAGAGCAGTTTAAAGATCAAAATTAGGAGGCATTTATGAGTGCAGAGTACGGTGCGGACCAAATACAGGTATTAGAAGGATTAGAAGCAGTACGAAAAAGACCAGGTATGTACATTGGAAGTACTTCTTCAAAGGGCCTTCATCATTTGGTGTATGAAATAGTTGATAATGCGGTAGATGAAGCTTTAGGCGGATTCTGTAAAAATATTGATGTCATTATTAACAAAGGAAATTCAATTACTGTTATAGATGATGGTAGAGGAATTCCTGTTGGAATTAATACCAAATCAGGAACTTCCGCTCTGGAACTTGTTTTTACAGTTCTACATGCTGGAGGAAAGTTTGGTGGAGGAGGATACAAAGTAGCAGGAGGACTTCATGGAGTAGGAGCTTCTGTTGTAAATGCCTTATCAAACTGGCTTGAGGTAGAAGTGTATAGTGAAGGTAATATTTATTTTCAAAGATATGAAAGAGGACACATTTCGAGTAAAGTAGATATTATTGGAACTTGTGATTTAGATAAACATGGTACAAAAATATCCTTTCAGCCTGATGATTCTATTTTTCAGGAAACGGAATATGAATACGAAACTTTAAAAACAAGATTAAGAGAAACTGCTTTTTTAACAAAGGGTCTTAGAATTTCATTAAGGGATAAACGTGAAGAAGAAATTCATAAAGTAGAATTTCACTATGAAGGTGGAATTAAGGAATTTGTTTCTTATCTAAATAAATCAAAAGAAGTATCTTATAACGATATTATTTACTGTGAAGGTACAAAAGATGGAGTTTATGTAGAAGTTGCCATGCAGCATAATGATAGTTATGTAGAAAATACTTACAGTTTTGTTAATAATATTATTACTCCAGAAGGTGGTACTCATCTGGCTGGTTTTAGAAATGCGTTAACAAAGACATTTAATGACTACTCAAGAGGTAATAAATTACTAAAAGAGAATGAGACCAATCTTTCTGGTGAAGATATCAGAGAAGGTTTAACTGCTATTATTAGTATTAAATTGCAAGATCCTCAGTTTGAAGGACAAACAAAGCAAAAATTAGGAAACAGTGAAGCTCGTGGAGCTGTAGATAATATCGTAAGTGAGCAGTTAACATACTTTTTGGAATTGAATCCACAAATTGCAAAAGTAATTTGTGAAAAATCAATTTTAGCTCAGCGTGCTCGCGATGCAGCTAGAAAAGCTAGAGACTTAACTAGAAGAAAAACTGCTTTAGAAGGAATGAGTCTTCCTGGTAAATTAGCAGACTGTTCTGATAAAAATCCCGAAAATTGTGAGATTTATATCGTCGAAGGAGATTCCGCTGGAGGTTCAGCAAAGACTGCCAGAAGTAGAGCTACTCAGGCTATTCTTCCTTTAAGAGGAAAGATTTTAAATGTTGAAAAAGCAAGATTAGATAAAATATATGCAAATGCAGAAATTAAAGCTATGATTACCGCATTTGGAACTGGTATCCATGAAGATTTCGATTTATCAAAATTAAGATATAATAAAATTATCATTATGACAGATGCCGATGTAGATGGAGCACATATTAGTACACTTCTATTAACATTTTTATATCGTTTCATGCCAGATTTAATTAAAGAGGGACATGTTTATATGGCTGAACCACCTCTATATAAGGTAGAAAAAAATAAAAATGAGTGGTATGCCTATAGTGATGAACAGTTAAATGAAATTTTGACTGAAGTAGGCAGAGACGGAAATAATAAAATTCAACGATACAAAGGTCTTGGAGAAATGGATGCAGAACAACTTTGGGAAACAACTATGGATCCAGAGAGAAGAATTCTTCGCAGGGTAATAATGAACGAAGAAAACCTTTCAGAAGTAGACCTTACATTTACAACATTAATGGGTGATAAAGTAGAACCTCGTCGTGAGTTTATTGAAGCTAATGCAAAATACGTAAAGAATTTGGATATTTAACCGGAGGAAAGAAATGGAAGACAATATTTTTGATAAAATTCGCGATGTAGACCTAAAAAAAACAATGGAAACTTCTTACATTGATTATGCGATGAGTGTAATTGCTGCAAGAGCATTACCAGATGTAAGAGATGGATTAAAACCAGTTCAAAGAAGAGTTTTATATTCCATGATTGAGTTAAATAACGGACCAGATAAGCCACACCGTAAATGTGCGCGTATTGTCGGTGATACCATGGGTAAATATCATCCACATGGTGATAGTTCTATTTATGGTGCATTAGTAAATATGGCTCAGGAATGGTCGACACGATATCAGTTAGTAGACGGACATGGAAATTTTGGTTCTGTAGATGGAGATGGCGCAGCTGCTATGCGTTATACGGAAGCAAGATTAAGTAAAATTTCTATGGAAATGCTTGCTGATATAAATAAAAATACAGTTGATTTTATTCCAAACTTTGATGAAACAGAGAGAGAACCAGTGGTATTACCTTCTCGTTATCCAAATCTTTTGGTTAATGGAACAACTGGTATTGCAGTAGGAATGGCTACTAATATTCCTCCTCACAATTTAAGGGAAATAATTGCAGCAGTTGTAAGAATTATAGATAATCAAATTGAGCATGAACGCAGTACAGAAATTGATGAATTACTTGAAATTGTAAAAGGACCAGATTTTCCTACTGGAGGTAAAATTCTTGGAACTTTAGGAATTAATGAAGCATATCGCACCGGTCGTGGAAAAATCAGGGTAAGAGCAATCGCTGATATTGAGCCTATGCAAAATGGCAAGAATCGAATTATCGTGTCTGAATTACCTTACATGGTAAATAAAGCAAGATTAATTGAAAAAATTGCGGAACTTGTTCGTGATAAAAAAATTATTGGTATTACAGATTTACGTGATGAGTCCAATCGTCAAGGAATGAGAATTTGTATAGAATTAAGAAGAGATGTAAATGCAAATGTCATTTTGAATCAGTTATACAAACATACACAAATGCAAGATACCTTTGGTGTTATTATGTTAGCACTTGTTAATAACGAGCCAAAAGTATTGAATTTATGTGAAATGTTGAATAATTATTTACTTCACCAAAAAGAAGTAGTTACCAGACGAACAGAATATGATTTAAACAAAGCCGAAGAGAGAGCTCATATTTTACAAGGTTTATTGATTGCTTTAGATCATATTGATGAAGTAATTCGTATTATTAGAGCAAGTAAAGATACAGCAAGTGCAAAACAGAATTTAATGGAACGTTTTGCATTATCCGAAAGACAGTCACAAGCAATTGTAGATATGAGATTACGTGCATTGACTGGATTAGAAAGAGAAAAGCTGGAAGAAGAATTTGCTGAACTACAGAAAAAAATAGAAGAGTTAAAATCTATTTTAGGTGATGAAAAGAAATTATTATTGGTAATCAAAGAAGAAATTCAAATTATTGCTGATAAATTCGGAGACGAAAGAAGATCAGAAATTGGATTTGATGAATTTGATATTTCCATGGAAGATTTAATTCCAAAATCGAATGTAGTAATTACGATGACCAAATTAGGTTATATTAAACGTATGAGTGTTGATAATTTTAGAAGTCAGAATCGTGGTGGACGTGGAATTAAAGGAATGGAAACCATTGAAGATGATTATATTGAAGAATTATTAATGACAACATCACATCATTATCTGATGTTCTTTACTAGTACAGGAAGAGTATATCGACTGAAGGTTTATGAAATTCCAGAAGCATCTCGTACAGCGAGAGGAACAGCAATCATAAACTTATTGCAATTAATGCCTGGTGAAAAAATAACATCCGTAATTCCGATTGCAACTTACGAAGATCATGAATATTTATTTATGGCAACCAAAAAGGGAATTGTTAAGAAAACACCATTAACAGATTATTCAAATGTAAGAAAAACTGGTTTGGCAGCAATTTCATTAAGAGAAGATGATGAGTTAATAGAAGTAAAAGTAACGGATAACACAAAAGAAATATTTATGGTTACAAAATATGGACAGTGTATTCGTTTTAGTGAAAAAGATGTTCGCCAGACCGGAAGAACAAGTATTGGTGTTCGAGGAATGAATTTAATTAGCGGAGATGAAGTAGTTGGTATGCAATTAAATTCACAAGGAGAAGAACTTCTTATTGTATCAGAAAAAGGCTTGGGAAAACGTACGAAACTAGATGAGTTTACCATTCAAAATCGTGGTGGAAAAGGTGTAAAGTGTTATAAAATAACAGAAAAGACCGGAAATATCATTGGTGTAAAAGCAGTAAATTCAGATAATGAAATTATGTTGATTACAATAGAAGGTATTATCATTCGAATGAAAACAGAAGCTATTTCTATTTTGGGTCGTGTTACTTCTGGAGTAAAACTAATTAATATGAATGAAGACATTACTGTGGCTGTATTAGCAAAAGTAAAAGAAGACATTCAAATTGAAGATGGTTTTGATGAATTAGAAGATTCAGAAGAAGTAGAAGAATTAGAAGAAACCAACAATACAGAGGAATAAGAATTGAAAAAAGCAGATTTAATCATCCTGAGTCCAGTAATATTTACTGGATTTCAGGATGAAACTGTATCAGGAATGATTGCAGTGGTGGACGGAATAATTGAATATGTGGGATCGAATGATCAATTTGATCAATATAAAAGTGAAAAGACGAAAGTGATTCTTGTGGAAAATGGAATGGTTGTTCCAGGTTTTCATGATTCTCATATTCACCTTTATTTAGCTGCTCTTTATGAATCAGGAAGATTCATTGTTTGTAAAGGGGATCAAAGTGAGGAAGAATGTGTAAAAACCCTTTTTTCCAGAGTATCCTATGTGGATAAAGAGGAGTGGATTTTAGCATCTGGCTGGTATCATCCAATATGGAATCCAAGACAACTTCCCTCTCATAACTTATTGGATTCATTTTTTCCTAACAATCCTGTTTGCTTTCTGTCTGAAGATTGTCATTCATTATGGTTAAATTCGAA
>JAGOGN010000076.1 GCA_017996675.1 Lachnospiraceae bacterium
GCGTCTCGCTAAAAAGCAAATCTTAAATGATACAAATATCCATGGATGATACAAATCGTACATAGAATCTATAGTTTAAAAGTCTTTTTATGTTGTTTGCCTTAATTAAGCTACAGTTACGTTCATAGCTTTCAATTTGTTAGCATCTCTTGGGTCTCTCTCAGTTTCGAAAACAACTTTCTGTCCATCTTCTAATGTTTTGAAACCATCAGTCATGATAGAAGAAAAATGAACGAAAACATCTTCTCCTGTTGCGTCATCAGTAATGAATCCGTAACCTTTCTGAGCATTAAACCATTTCACTGTACCGTTATTCATACCAGTACCTCCATAAATATTATTATATGGCTAAACCATACTCAGTGAGTATAGCATCGTTTTATTGATCTGTCAAGCCTTTCGGACTTATCTTTTTAAAAATTTTTAATTGTTCACATATTCCTGTAAAAATTCACGCATTTGCCCCTCGGAAATAGAAATGCTTCCTTGAATCATCTCCCGATTTCCTCCACCTTTTGCAAAAAAAGAGGATTTCAGTGATTCCAACATCATCTTTACATCTATTTCCTTCGCGCTTGCATAAAAACGATATTCTCCCGATTCCCGGCCCACCAAAAGCACCGCTAATCCAACATTTCTATCCATCATGTCTAAAAGTAAGCGCTTGGCGATTACCGCTTCCATGGATTCTGTCACATAAAGAATAAACGGCTGATTCGCTTCCCCGATCTTAAGCTTCGCATACTCCAGTTGTAAATCGTCGTATTTTCGCTTCAGACTCAACAGGTCTTGTTGTAGCCCACTTGCTGAATCTGCAAGTTGATCCGGTTTAGAAGAAAAAATACCACAAAGCTTTGCAGACTGGTCCAAAAGATTGCGATGATCCTTGATTGCACGCTTTCCACATAGAATTGCCAATCGAATCCCACCTTTGTATTTTTCCATTGATTGAATCACAAATGCGCCCACTTGTCCCGTCTGGTTTAAATGCGGTGCACAGCACGCACAGCAGTCAACCTGATCGACCGTAACCAAACGAACCTGTCCATCCAGACTTTTCTTGCTACGATAATTCAGTTCTTCTAATTGGTCATTTTCATAAATTGCGGTAGAAACAGTTTGATTCTCCCAGATAATCTGATTCACTTCCTGCTCTAGTTCTAGCAATTCATTCACTGATAAATTCAGGTTCAAATCCAGTGTTACACTTTGATCGCTCAAATGAAATCCCACATTGACTGCACCGTGTTTGCGATACGCCAGTCCCGAAAAAATGTGTTCCCCTGTATGATGCTGCATAAAATCAAAACGTCTCTCAAAGTCAATCTGTCCGTGGACCAATTCGCCAATCTGAAGTTTCTCTTTCATGATATGTAGAATCTGGTTATCACAAATGATCGTATCTGAAACTTCCTGATGATTCAGCCAGCCCCGATCTCCGCTTTGTCCACCACTTTCTGGGAAAAAACATGTTTCATCCAGCTGAATTTGATAATGATCCTCAATCTTTTCACACGCAATCACTCTCGCATCAAAGTTTCGTTGAAATGAATCGCGTTCATATAATTTCTTTGTATTCATTTGACTTCCTAATCTATTAATAATTTTCTGCCTTCACTTGAAAATATGCCTGTGGATGGTCACATACTGGACAGATTTCTGGTGCTTTCTTTCCTACATAAATATGTCCACAATTTTCACATTGCCAAATGGCTTCCTGATCTTTTGAGAAAACTAATTCTTTTTTCACATTATCCAATAATTTACGATAACGCTCCTCATGTTCTTTTTCAATCTGAGCGACCCCTTCAAACAAATATGCTATATGGTCGAAACCTTCCTCTTTTGCTTCTTTTGCAAACTGCGCATACATTTCAGTCCACTCGTAATGTTCACCCAAAGCTGCATCTAACAAATTCTCTTCTGTAGATCCTACGCCATCATGCAATAATTTAAACCATATTTTTGCATGTTCCTTTTCATTGTTTGCGGTTTCTTCGAACAAATTCGCAATCTGCACAAATCCTTCTTTTTTCGCTTTTGATGCATAATAAGTATACTTATTACGTGCCATTGACTCTCCTGCGAATGCAGTCTCCAAATTCTGTTGTGTTCTACTTCCTTTTAACTCTGCCATGTTGCTCCTCCTTTTGAAAAAGTTCTCTCACTATGGGTTCCAATTATCGATTCATCTCATTAATATAACTTTGTGCATTTTTTGCTTTTGGTGTATTTGGGAAAGTTGCAATTACCTTCTGGTACATTAAAGTTGCTTTCTGCTTGTCTCCATCTTTACGATAAGACTGGGCTAGAAAATACATCGCATCTCCATCCTGGAATTTTTCATCGATTGTAAGTAACTTTTCATAAAATGCAACTGCGTCTTTATAAGATCCTTGATTATAGGCCGAGCTTCCTTTTTGATACAGCAGTTTCATGTATTCCGCATTAATTTGGGTCATGATGGTCGCACAAGTCGGCTGAATATTTGCCGAAACATTTGCTACACTGATGGTCGCAATTGCTTCTCCTGCTTTTTCTACTTCTCCGGATACAAAGGAAGCGTAAGCAACTAAAAGCTGCTGATAAGTGGTGATTTCAGTCGTTGTAGCGGTATTTGTAGTTTCTGCACTCGTCACTTTTTGAGTCATTTCCTCAATCTGCTTATTCAGTCCTTTTATGGTAACGTTTTTGGATGTAATGGCATTATTCGCTTCAATCAGCTGACTTTGGGTGTCTGATTTGACCCTGCTGTCCTGTGCTCGAAAGACCAGAAAATAGGTTATACAAAAACCAATTGCAATTCCAATTACAATATTAATCATCGTATTAATAGCAGAACGATCCTTAAAAGAAGGAGGTTTAATGATCATTTCATTTCCACTTTTATATTCCACCGCATCATCGCAAATATCTTTTTTATTTTTCTTGGTCGGTTGTTCGCCATGAAGACCAATATTGGTTTCCTTCAGATATTTTAAAGTGATTGTATTATTGGAATCAATTCGACCAGCTTTACGAAGTGCTTCCTTCGCCTTTAAAAACTCGCCATCCTTCATATAAAGCAATGCCAACAGCTGGAATGCCTTTACAAAATTCGGATTGAGTCCTACAACCTTCTTTAACTGAATAATCGCTAGATCTTCATTTCCATTATTTGCATACTGAATTGCCTGGTTATACTTCTTTACCGTTTGATTCACATTTGCCATATATCCATGGTCATCCTGCAATTGCTCAATATAATATTTTGCAATGTTTTCATCATTTTGAAAATTAACACTAATCACCCATTCCCGAAGCGCCTGGACGGTTTCTCCAACTTCAAAATAAACCAGACCCAATAAGTTCCTGGCTTTAATATTCCCTTTAAAAAATCGAAGACTTTTGCACAAACATTCAATCGCACCAGTTAGATCTCTTACCTTTGCCTTTTCCAATCCCTCATTATAGAAGTAGTTGGAAAACTGAATAATTTTTTTATAACAATTCATTTACCTCTGACTCCTCTTTGCTTCCTGAATCATCTCTTGTAAAATATCCGTCATATCGCTAAAATCATGGTTGTGTATCGCATCTTCTGCCTCTTCCACTTCCAGACTTGGTTCAAATTTCTTTAATTCTTCTTCAAAATTAATCATTGTGATTCCCTCCCACTATTTTCCTTAATTCTCCAACTAAATACAGGGATCCTGTGCAAAATACAGTTCCATTTTCTTTCACTGACTTTGCATACTCCAAAGCTTGCCCATTATCATCAATAATTCTACAACTCTCACCCATATCTGGGGAGAGATCTCTCAAAAAGAGTTGCAAAAGTTCATTAGAATCTAATCCTCGTTCTCCCTTTACTCTGGTCACGATTACCTCATCCCATAAAATCTGGGAAGATAAAATATCGATTACTTTCTCGTAATTTTTCTCCTTTACCATAGAGAATAGTAAAATCTTGCGCGGGGTTTCCATCGCTTTTACCGCTTCGACAAATACCTGGATTCCATCCACATTATGTGCACCATCCAAAATAATACCGTCGCCCACTGCTTCCATTCTTCCTGGCCAACGAACTAACTCTATTCCATTCACAATCGATTCTTTTGTAAGATGTCCCATTTCGCATAAAAGCATTCCCGCTCTTACTGCCAATGCAGCATTTTCTGCCTGATATTGCGCAGCAAATGGTACTCTGATGATCTTGTCACCAAATTGCGCTAAGGTAAATTCTACCCCTTTACTATCCATTCGTTTCATTGTTCGATCGGCGGGATAAACTGGATAACAAGTCGCTTCCTTCTTTGCAGCTTGTTCCACAATGACCTGATTTACTTCTTCATGCTTACCTTCAAATACGACCGGTCTGTTCTGTTTGATAATCCCTGCTTTTTCAAATGCAATCTTTGGTAGTGTATCACCCAATACATCTGTATGTTCATAACTAATCGACGTGATAATCGAAACAAGTGGTGAACGAATGACGTTCGTTGCATCCAGTCTGCCACCCATGCCCGTTTCCAAAACAGCCACTTCTACTCCATTGTTATAAAAAATCATCATCCCTACTGCAAATAAAAATTCAAAATAGGTCGGATGCGCATATCCATCTTTCATTAGTTGTATAATTGCGGTTTTCACCTGTTCAAATGCGACTAAAAAATCCTCAATTGATGCATTCTTGCTGTTAATTTGAAATCGTTCCGTTAGCACTTCTAAATGTGGAGAAATAAAGAGTCCTGTTTTCTTCCCATCCAGAATGAGCATCTGATTGATCATTGCTGAAACGCTTCCTTTTCCGTTGCTTCCGGCAACGTGTATCGTTAAAAAACTCTCCTGAGGATTTTTCAAAAGATTCATGAAATATCTTGTATGATCAGGTTTATTCTTCGTTGTAAACTTCGGAATGGAGTTAATGAATTCCTCCGCTTCCACAAATTTTGTTCTTAAGTCAACTTTCATTTTGTTTGCCTTTACTGTTATTATTATTCTTCATTTCGTTTCATGATAATTCGATCAAGGAACATCTCGAAATAAACATTTTCCTGCAATTCTTTAATGGACAAGATAAAATCATCTATCATAATGATTACACCTGGGTAGATCGTACTATAAACCTTGATCTTAGCTTCCTTTGCCCGTTCTGACAGTTCTGTCAATTCTTCCAGTTCAATCTGATCCTGGGATAACATGGCAAATTCTTTAATCTTGGCCCGAATTAAATTCATTTTGGTCATGTCATTTTCTTTGGGTGCCATATGCAATGCTCGAAACTTCTTCTCATACTCTATAATTTCGTCTTCAATCATTTGAAGTTTCTTTCGTGTCACTTCCTGTTTATGTTCCAACAGCTTCAATCTTCGGTATACATCAGATTCCACGCCTGCCGCGGCTATCGTCGCCACTTCACGCTGGTTTCCTATTGAATTGGCTTCGATACCTCTTACTGCGCGAACCCTTCCTCCCAATATCCGACCTTTCTTTCCAATTAAAATAATCCGGTCTCCACATTCCACATCACAGCTAAGCAATGCTTCTGCCTGAATCGATCCCCCTACCGTTACTTGGGCATATTCAATAAATTTACAAAATAAATTTGCCTTTGTAACAACACTTGCACGGGAATCTCCCATCATACCACTTTTCAATAAAATATCCTTATCGGCCGAAAGGTTGACTCCTGCCTCAACGATTCCATCAATAATCAAAGATCCGCCGGCATGAACATGTAGCCCTAACCTTACCGAACCATGAATGATGACGTCTCCTCGAAAGTCAATATTCCCAATTGCAATATCCACATCTCCTGGTATTTCATACACTTGTGAAACCGTAATCTTATCTCCCCGAACCTCAACTCTACCGTCCATACTGGAAAAATAGGATAAACCTTCCGGACTTCTTTCAAATCCTTTCCCTTTAAGCGGCGGTAAATCTCTGGTCCTTCTCGCATTACGAGGGGCTCCTTTTACGGTATACCCATCCTCCCCCTGAATGGCTGGGTGGTACACTGCAATCACATCGCCTTCATTCACTGTAGCAAGTAACTGCATTTGAAAATAATTTGCCGAGCCATCCGGCAAAATCTCAGGGCGTCTGTTAAATTCTCTTTGAAATTTATATTCATACCATCCATCACTACCATCAACAGGTTCTTTACCCTCGGCAATCAGGATTTCCCGATTATAGATTTTATCTTTTCGTGCAAGCTCAAGCTTGTCTTCTTTAATCCCTTTTACACCTCCTCTTGTTTCTAACAAAAGGGCAATCTCTTCCCTTGTGTATTCCACATCAGTTTCCGGAATTGGTAGAATTAAATAAGCTTCCATTCCATCTTGAGTTATTCGCAAATTAGGCTTTCCGTCATCTTTAGAAAACATAGTAATACCTCGTAAATGTTCTTTCGCTGCTTACACCATTACAAGCTCATTCTAACATTTACAAGGTATTTTATCAAGACTATTTCATTTGTCCCAGACGTTGTTCAACCTGTTGCAACATCTGCTGATACTGCTCCATTTTGTCTTTTTCTTCTGCAACTTTTTCCGGTGCAGCTTTACTTAAAAATTTCTCATTTCCTAACATTCCCTTCGATCGGGACACTTCTTTGGTCAGGCGGTCTTTCTCTTTCGTAAGGCGTTCCTTTTCTTTCTCAAAATCAACCAGTTCTTCTAACGGAAGATAAATTATACCATGTGCTGTTACTACTGAAACAGCATCTTCGCTAATTCCTTCACGATTTTGTGCAAGCACAATATCATTGGTCATTGCAAGTCCATGATAGGTACCCATCAGCTGTTCATATGCTTGCATATCTGCAGTTGTCTCAGTAACAATAAATACCTTTGCTTTTCTACTTGGTGGAACATCCATTGCTGTTCTTGTATTTCGAATCTGTCTAACAGCTTCTTTTACAATTTCCAGCCATTCCTCTTCCTGATTAAACTCATACTCTGCCTGACTCGTTGGCCATTGCTCTAGCATAA
>JAGOGN010000077.1 GCA_017996675.1 Lachnospiraceae bacterium
CAGCCACAAAAATAATCATTGCAATCTTTGCCGCCTCCGAAGGTTGGAACTGAATGGGTCCTATTTCAAGCCAACGCTTTGATCCATTATGATCCGTACCTATAAAAATAACCGCAACACATAATGCGAATGAACCTAAATAAATCAAGAAAGATAACTTTTCCAGCCATTTATATGGAAAAAAAATCATAATTACCATCCCGGCTGTACCGAGAATCATTGCCTTTAGCTGATTCTTCAAAAAATAGGCACCATCTAAAAATTGTACAGATGCATTCGCATAACTTGCGCTATAAAGCATCAGCAAGCCAAAAGCCATCAGAAAAAAAATCACAAACAAAAGACTATAGTCAAAATAGGTATGTTTTTTTACCATTTGTTACTCCTTAATTTGATTCACTATGGATTTAAATAACTTACCTCTTTCTTCATAGTTCGGGAACATTCCCCAACTTGCGCACGCTGGAGACAACAAAACAGCATCTCCTTCTTTCGCTTTTTGAATCGCAAGTTCCATTGCTTCTTCAAAACTCTTTGCCAGACAATATTGATTCATTCCATGTTTCTTTGCTGTTTGAGCTATTTTTTCTGCTGTAGCTCCGATTAAAATCAGTAACTTCACTTTAGAATCAAATGCTTCAATCCAATCGTCAAAATCATTGCCTTTATCATATCCACCACCAATCAAAATGGTTGGTCTGTTCATTGCTCGAATTCCTTGTATTGCTGCATCCGGATTAGTTGCCTTAGAATCATTGTAATATACAACGCCTTTCTTTTGCGCTACAAATTCAATTCGATGTTCGACCGCTTTAAAATTGCGAATCGTCTCAATAATTTGCTCTTTGGGAACACCAACAAATGTGCTGATTGCCATTGCAGCCATCACATTTTCCACATTGCACATTCCTACAAGATTCATATCGTGAATATTCATATACGGTTCAGTCGTTCCATTTGATTTCCTGCATATCCAGTCTTCTCTTACAAAAAACCCTTCTTCCAGTTCCTGTTTACTGGAAAAAAAGCAAACCTTAGCCTTTGTTTTCTCACTCATCTTACGTGTAACAAGATCATCGTAATTTAAGACACAGCAATCCGCTTCTGTCTGATTTTCAAAAATTCGTTCCTTGGCTCCAATGTAATTCTCCATGGTATGATGCCTGTTTAAATGATCTGGCTGAATATTTAAAACAGCACTGACATTTGGATGGAACGAATCAATTGTCTCCAATTGAAAACTACTAATTTCTGCAACGGTAACTGTTTGTTCGTTCATTTCAGAAACCATTTGCGTATAAGGTACTCCAATATTTCCAACAACTTTTACAGATTCAAAATGGCTTTGCATAATTTCACCAACCAAAGACGTAGTTGTCGTCTTACCATTGGTTCCTGTAATTCCAATCAAATTTCCCATTGAAAAACGATATGCTAGTTCAATTTCACCCCAAATTAATACATTCCTTTGCTTTAATTGTTGAATAACCGGTAAATCGGTTGGCACTCCCGGACTCATAATACAAATATCAATCTGATTTTTAATTTCTTCTGGCAACTTTCCAACCACAACTGGAACCATTCCCAACTTTTGTGATTGCTCCCAAACATCTTTTGGATTTAAATCTGGATTCTCGTCAAAAATGACAACCTTCATTTGATGCATCACCAAAAGTTCTGCAGCTGCGATTCCACTTTTTCCCATTCCAACAACTAAGAACTGCTTATTTTGTAAATTCATTTTTTATCCCTCTTTATTCTACAATCCAATATAGCCTAATACACATAAAAGGGTCGTTACGATTGTAAATATCGCAACCACTCTGGTTTCTGACCAACCACCTAGTTCAAAATGATGATGAATCGGAGCCATACGAAAGATTCTCTTTCCACCAGTTTTCTTAAAATAAGTCACCTGAAGCATTACCGAAATCACTTCCAACAAATAAATAAATCCTACCAAAACAATAAAAAGTGGCATTTTTAATACATATGCGCTTGCTGCAACGAATCCACCAAGTGCAAGTGAGCCAGTATCTCCCATAATCACTTTCGCAGGATATACATTAAACATTAAAAATCCAAGCAACGCCCCAAAAACCGCAAGGGCAAGTGGTTCAATTCCACCTTTTTTTACCATAGAAGCTATGCAAAAGAATATTGCTACTGGCACTGTAACCGTCGCCAATAATCCATCTACTCCATCTGTAAAATTAGTTCCATTTACGGTTCCAATGATAACGATAAAAAATAGTGGTAAAGCAAAATATCCCATATGCAAATAATAACCATTGGTAAATGGAATTAGTACATCAAAGGCTGCCAGCCCTTGATCCATCCACAAATAGACCCCAAAAGCTGCCGTAACCAGAATTTGAAGGAACATCTTCTGCTTTGGCATTAATCCATCTTTATTACGTTTTACAACTTTTAAATAGTCGTCACAAAAACCAATCAGAGCAAAGCCCAGCACGACCCCCAGAATTGGTAATATTTTAGGATATTTTCCGATATATATCAGGGACGTTAGAACAATTGGAATCAAAAAAATAAATCCCCCCATTGTTGGCGTTCCAGCTTTCATCTGATGTGATTTTAATTCTTCTCTCTCTGTCTGACCCACCTTTAAACGTCTTAAAAGGGGAATAATAACTGGCGCAAGTAGCGCACTGAATGCAAACGAACAAAATACAGCAAGGATAATGTATATACTCATGTTGTACACCTCTCATATTATTTTTAACCTATAAAGTATAAGGCTTTTACGCATATAAATCAAGTGCACATTCAAAATCCTGATTGATTCTTAGTTTCCAAAAATACTTCCAGCATAGTTTTCTTCATAAGTTTTAATCTGAGTCATATCTTTCTTTCCTTCATCTGGATAAATATTCAGATAAGGAAGAATTTCAGTCATAATCTCTTTTGCAAGATTAGTCGCAAGAGAACTTTGCGCCTGATTTGCAACATTCGGTTCATCAACTACAACATAGATCAATACTTTTGGATTATCAGCTGGTACATGACCAATGAAAGAAACCAAATACCGTTCTTCCTCACGAGGCAATTTTTGCGCAGTTCCTGTCTTTCCACCCATTGTATAGCCATCTACTTTTGCACTTCTTCCCGTGCCTTCCTGTACAACAGAATATAGACATTGTTTCACATAAGCGCTTGTTTCTTTTGATACCGTCTGTTTTACTACCGTTTTTTCATAATTTTCTACAACTGTTCCATCGCTTTTCTGAATTTCTTTTACAATATGTGGCTGATAATAAACCCCACCATTTACTAATGAACTCATGCCACTAGCAACCTGAATCATGGTAGCATTAAAGTTCTGACCAAATGCATTCGTTGCCAAAGAAACATCCGAAGCATTCTTCAAATGATATACCAGACTATCTGTTCTGGCTTCACCAGGTAAATCGATATTCGTTTTCAAACCAAATCCAAAAGTATCCTGGTATTTATAAAAATTATCTTTTCCAATTGTTCCAGCCATTTGCATCATCGCATCATTGCAAGAATTCATCAAAGCCTGTTTGATTGTTTCCAATCCATGACCTTCTCTTTTTACACAATGAATGGTATGTGTTCCAATGACTTCACTACCATCGCAAATATAGGTTTCAGTCCCTTGTAATTTCCCAGTATCGAGTCCGGTTGCTACCGTAAAAGGTTTTACGGTAGATCCAGGCTCATAGGTGTAGGTAATACAAAAGTTCTGCCATAAGTGATTTAAGAAATCGAGTTTAACTTTTTCTTCCATCTGAGCAATTTCTGCCTCTTGAAAAAAGGAAGTCAGCTCACGTGGTTTGTTCAAATTAAAGTTAGGGTAATTGGCCATTGCTAATATTTCTCCCGAATTCGGATCCATTACAACAACCCCTGTATTTTTACTTCCTAATTGTTTCGATGCTTTGATTGTCTGCACGGTTGCTGGATTTGCAACTGTTGTACTTGCCTTTGGTTCAACTACATTCCCAGCAAGGCTATCATTAAATTTCTTCACTTTCTCTTCCACAATTGACTGAACAGTCGCATCAATTGTTGTGACTACTTTATTTCCATTAACGGCATTCTTGACCGTTATTTCATACTCATTATCAGTGTTAAAATATCCATATTCTCTTCCGTTCATTCCATTCAACTGACTATTATAATAATTTTCTAGTCCATTTACTCCTAAATTTCCGGATGTAGAAAAGCCTAGAACCGAGCTTGCAAGCGTATCAAACGGATAGAAGCGAATGTATTCTTTTTCAAACCAGACACCCTTAATATCCTCTGCAGTTTTTTTATCTTTCATGAGCTCCTGCAAAGGTTTTATACTTTCATAACTTGTCTTCTTTAAAAGAACAACGTACTGGCTGTTCTTTTTTTCTTCTAGAATCATGTACAAATTTTCTGCTTTTAAATCCGGAAAATATTTGACTAAAGATTGCACTGTGCTATCTACACGCTTAGGATTAGCATTCAAAACCTTACAGTCCAAAATCACATTATAAACATCCGTACTCGTTGCAAGCACTGTTCCTTTTCGGTCAAGGATATCTCCTCGCTTATAGGGAATTGTTTTACTGTCATAATCGTGTTGGTCCAATACCTGTTTTTTATATTGCTGTCCACTTACAAGGCTAATATATACAATTCTTCCTAATAATAACAGCAAAAATACCAGGATGAAAGAGAAGAACACAAGTGCCTTCTTTTTCATCTTGATATTCATTTTCGGCTTTCTGTTACTATTTTTTTCATTTGTTGGTTTGTGTTGACGTTCTCTGGTCACAGTTCACCTCATCTTACTTCATTATCATTTATCTTCCAAATATTTTACCAAACAGCGTTTCTGTTCCACTATCAGGAATATCCTGGTATTGTTCCATATAATCTGACTGATTCAGGTCATAGTATACCGTCTGTGCTTCTGTTGGGAATACCATTCCTAATTCAGTTGCTGCTCTCTGTCTAATCTGCGCTAGTGGAACTTTTGCTTGAGCGCGCATATATCTTGTGTCATTATCTAATTTCATCTCAGCTACCTCAGATTCTAATTTCGCAATCTGGTGCATTTTTGCATCTGCCTGTCCTCTCAGTTGTACATAATAGGACAAAACAACAAATAAACCAATTGTCATCAATGTAAGAAAAAAGAGGTATCCAGCATTCATAGACTTTGCCTTCTCCTTATTTTGTGCGACCGCTTGTCTTTCGCGAACTTTCCGTAGTTCCAAAGACTCATCCTGAGGTCTTCTCAATGGAGCGGTATTCAATTGTGTTGCAACACTTCCGTTTACATATACCTGCTTTTTATTTTGTGTTGGAACTGGTTTACTTGCTGCCATTTATGCACTTCCTTTCTCTTTTCCATTGCATTTCAATAAAGTTACTTATCGTCTTTCAAATATACGAAGTTTTGCACTCTTTGCCCTCTTGTTATGTTCCATTTCCTCTTCTGTAGGGAGAATCGGTTTGCGACTGATGACCTTTCCTTTTGATTTCTTCCCACAAATACAAACTGGAAATTCTCGTGGGCAAGTGCAAGGGTCTTCGTTTCTTTTAAAAATTGTCTTAACAATTCGGTCTTCCAAGGAGTGAAACGTGATTACGCAAATTCTTCCGCCCGGATTTAATAATTCAATCATTTCATCCAAGGTATCTTCCAGCACGCTCAATTCTCGATTTAATTCGATACGAATTGCCTGGAAGGTTCTCTTTGCAGGATGTCCACCTGTAACCTGGATTTTCATCGGGATGGACTGGCGAATGATTTCTACCAATTCACCTGTCGTTTCGATTGATCGTTCCTGTCTTCTTTGTACAATATGTTTCGCTATGTTTTTAGCAAATCGATCTTCTCCGTAATCTCTAATCATTCGGTATAAATCGCCTTCGCTATACTCATTCACAATATCCTTTGCTGTCATACTCTGTCTTTGATCCATTCGCATGTCCAGCATCGCGTTTTCTTCCATATAAGTGAACCCTCTGGACTGATCATCCAACTGAAAGGAAGACACTCCTAAGTCCAATAAAATTCCATCTACTTTTTCAATCTGTAGTTCTTCTACTACAGTTTTCATCTTTTCGTAATTGCTTCTTACAATTGTGACCCGGTCTTTAAATGGCTCCAATCTGTTTGATGCTGCACGAATTGCATCTTCATCCTGGTCAATGCCAATTAAACGTCCATTCTCATTAAGCTTCTCACAAATATGATAACTATGTCCGCCACCGCCTAGCGTTCCATCTACATATATTCCATCTGGTTTAATTTGTAATCCTTCTATCGTTTCTTCCAGCAAAACCGAAATATGCTTAAATTCCATTCTGGGTCCTCCATTCATTAAATGCTCAATCCCAAATCAGCCATATGCTCTGCAATCTCATCCATGTCATCGTATTCATTGGATTCCTGCCACTTATCTTTACTCCATATCTCAATTCGGCTTAAAACACCTACAGAAACAATATCTTTCTCTAATCCAGCAAATTCTCTTAAAACCGAAGGAAGTAAAATTCTTCCCTGCTTATCCACTTCTACTGTTGCAGCTCCTGCAAAGAAGAATCTTGAAAATTTACGGGCATCTTTTGTGGTTAGGGAGACTTGCTTGAATTTCTCTTCTATGTTCGTCCATTCTTCCTGGGAATAAACGAATAAACAACCATCTAGTCCTTTTGTTACAACAAATTCATCTCCAAGGCTCTCGCGAAATTTCGAAGGAACAATTAAACGACCTTTACTATCAATTGTATGGCTGTATTCACCCATGAACATAGTTGTCATTCACCTTCCCTTCTTCTCGTATGATGGTTATCCACAAAGTTATCAACTTATCCACCACTTTGCTCCACCATTCACCACTTTCCACCACTCATAGGAACATTTTACCTTATCTTCCAGCAAAAATCAAGGAAAAATGCGAAAAAAAAGCCCAAACCATAAGGTTTGAGCCGTTTT
>JAGOGN010000078.1 GCA_017996675.1 Lachnospiraceae bacterium
GGGTTCGAGTCCCTTTTCCTGCATAAGAGGAGTTTAGGCATTTGCTTAGACTCCATTTTTTATATGGTTTAAGGAGAATAACATGAATTTATTAACTGCAACAGGATTAGTGAAAGCATATACGGACCGTACATTACTGGATCATGTAGACTTTAGTGTAAATGAAGGGGACAAGGTTGGAGTAATCGGAATTAATGGAACCGGAAAATCCACTTTATTAAAAATATTGGCAGGCTTAGAATATGCAGATGAGGGTGTTATTTCAAAAGGAAATCAAGTTTATGTTCAATATCTTGCTCAGAATCCTATTTTTCCACCAAATACTACGGTGTTTGATTATGTAATCACAGAAAATAAAACTAGTGATAACGAGTGGGAAATTGAAGGCGATGCAAAGAATATGCTACAAAAACTTGGCCTTATCGATTTGGACCAGACAATGGAACAGTTATCTGGAGGACAGAAGAAGCGTGTTGCATTAGCAGCTGGATTGCTGAAATCTTGCGATATTTTAATTTTGGATGAACCAACGAATCATCTAGACAGTGAAATGACTAGATGGTTAGAAAATTATTTAATACTAAAGAGATGTGCGATTGTAATGGTAACCCATGATCGTTATTTTTTGGACCGAGTTTGCAATCGTATTATAGAAATAGATCAGAAAAAATTATATGGATATTCTACTAATTATGAAGGATTTTTGGAAGCAAAAGCTTCTAGAGAAATGATGGAGCTTGCCTCAGAACGTAAGAGACAGACCATTTTAAGAAGCGAACTAGAGTGGCTCCACAGAGGCGCAAGAGCTAGAAGTACAAAACAGAAAGCTCATATCGGTCGAATTGAAACTTTGATGGAGGAAAAAGGTCCATCTCAAAGTGAAACTATTCAGATGAGTTCAGTGAAGAGTCGAATGGGAAGAACAACGATTGAAATGGATTCAATCTCAAAAGGATATCAAAGAATATTGATTCAAGATTTTACTTATATTTTTCTGCCTACAGATCGTATTGGAATCATTGGGCCTAATGGATGTGGAAAGACTACCTTAATTAAGATGATCACCAACAAACTTCAACCAGATTCGGGCAAGATTATTACCGGAGAAACCATTAAACTGGGGTATTTTTCTCAGGAAAATGAGTATATGAATGAAGAACAAAAAGTAATTGATTATATGAAAGATACTGCAGAGTATTTGGAGACAGCAGAAGGATTAATTAGTGCATCTAAAATGTTGGAGCGATTTTTATTTGATTCTACCTTACAGTATCAGCAAATCAAGCGTTTATCAGGTGGAGAAAAGCGAAGACTATATTTGTTGAAGGTTTTAATGGAAGCACCAAATGTTCTAATTCTCGATGAGCCTACAAATGATCTGGATATTCAGACGCTTTCGATTTTAGAGGATTATATTGAGCAATTCCAAGGAATTGTAATCACAGTTTCCCATGACCGTTATTTTCTAGATCGGATTGTGAATCGCTTATTTGTGTTTGAGCAGAATGGTTTCATTAGACAGGTGGAAGGATCTTATTCTGATTATCTGATAACCAAAGAGGAGCAGTCTGAATCGGAAAGCCAAAAGACAATTGTAAAGAATGATCAAGATAAAAAGCAAAAGCCGAAAACTATTAAATTAAAACTTACTTTTTTGGAGCAAAAAGAGTGGAATACCATTGAACAAGATATTGAAGCTCTAGAACTACGTATTGCGCAGTTGGATGGTGAAATGCTTCATCATGGAAGTGACTTTGCAAAACTATCAAAACTTTCGAAAGAAAAGGAAGAAAAGGAAGAGCAACTCATGAACATGATGGAACGATGGGAATATTTGAGTGAATTAGTGGAAAAAATCGAACAAGAACAAAAAAAGTAAAGTTTTTAAAAAATTAAAAAGGAAATAGAAGTCTTTTCAAGAATATAGTAAGTAGGAGCAAAAAAGGGGGCGATAACGATGGATATGTCGATACGCGAATCGATGGAACTTATGGAACGTGAAACATTGAGTCCATACGCGAGTCTGAGCCAGAATTCTAAAGGAAGAGATGTTGATGAGCCACAGTGTGACATCAGACCGGTTTATCAAAGAGATCGTGACCGCATTCTGCATTCAAAGTCATTTCGCAGATTGAAGTCGAAAACGCAGGTGTTTCTGGATCCGCAAGGAGATCATTATCGTACACGTTTGACCCATACCTTGGAAGTATCACAAAATGCAAGAACCATTGCGAAGGCACTTCGGTTGAACGAGGATTTGGTGGAAGCAATTGCATTGGGTCATGATCTTGGTCATACGCCATTTGGACATGCAGGTGAACAGAAATTAAATGAGCTCTGTTTCGGAGGGTTTCGCCATAACGAACAAAGCGTGAGAGTTGTTGAAAAGTTAGAAAAAAGCGGACAAGGGCTGAATTTGACATGGGAAGTTCGTGATGGGATTCTAAATCATCAGACTGAACTCATGCCATCTACCTTGGAAGGAAAGATCGTACGATTTTCTGATAAAATTGCATACATCAATCATGATATTGATGACGCAATCAGAGGACAGGTACTAAGAGAAGAAGAAATTCCAAGGGAAATACGACAAATTTTAGGTGGAAATACAAGAATTCGTTTAAATACAATGATTCATGATATTGTTGGAAACAGTATCCATAAGAATCAAATTTCGATGACAAACGATGTGGAACAAGCGATGAAAGATTTGCGTTCCTTTATGTTTGAACATGTTTATCGCAATCCGGCTGCAAAAGGTGAAGAAAAGAAGGCAAAGAGTTTGTTGGAATTTTTATATCAATATTATTATGAACATATTGATTTATTGCCACAGAAATATTTGAATATGCTTGATTTAGGTGAGCGGCAGGATCGGATTGTATGCGATTATATTGCTGGTATGACAGATGAATTTGCATATCGACAATTCGAAGAGTATTTTTTGCCAAAATCCTGGCAGATTTTTTAAGAATAGAAATGGATGAGGGAGGAACATCATGGCTTATTATGATGACGAGCTGGTTGAACAGGTACGTGACGCGAATAATATTGTCGATGTGATTGGCAGTTATGTAAAACTTACGAAAAAAGGATCCAACCATGTTGGACTTTGCCCATTTCATAATGAGAAAACTGGTTCGTTCAGCGTTTCTGAACCAAAGCAAATGTATCATTGCTTTGGATGTGGAGCTGGTGGGAATGTATTTACTTTTCTGAGAGAATACGAAAACTTTTCTTTCCAGGAATCCATGGAGTATCTTGCAGGACGTGCAGGAATTCAGTTACCTGTGAAAGCGATTACAAAGGAACAAAAAAGAGAAGCGGATGAGAGACAGTTGCTTTTGGAAATGAACAGAGAAGCAGCTACTTATTTTTACAAACAATTGCGGGAACCCAATGGAACCAGTGCAATGAAATATTTATTAAATAGAGAATTAACTAATGAAACAATTCACAAATTTGGATTGGGTTACTCAAATAAGACGAGTAATGATCTTTATCAGTTTTTAAAAAAGAAAGGTTATTCGGATTTTGTTTTAAAAGATTCTGGTTTGGTTACAATCGATGAAAAAAAGGGTGCTTATGATAAATTTTGGAATCGAGTGATGTTTCCAATTATGGATGCAAACAGTCATGTGGTAGGATTTGGTGGAAGAGTAATGGGTGAGGGAGAACCGAAATACCTGAACTCCCCAGAAACCAAAGTGTTTGATAAGAGTCGTAACCTTTACGGATTAAATATAGCAAGAACTTCCAGAAGGAAAGGATTGTTATTATGCGAAGGTTATATGGATGTCATCGCACTTCATCAGGCAGGGTTTGATAACGCAATTGCTTCGCTAGGAACTGCATTTACGCAAGGTCATGCAAATTTAATGAAGCGTTATGTAAAGGAAGTATACTTAACATTTGACAGTGATGCTGCGGGAGTAAAAGCTGCGCTTCGTGCCATTCCAATTCTAAAAGAGAGTGGTCTTGTCCCTAAGATTATTCATATGGAACCCTATAAAGATCCAGACGATTATATTAAGGCAATGGGAGCCGAGGCTTTTGGAAAGCAAATTGAACAAGCAGAAAATGCATTTTTATTCCAAATTCGTAAATCTGAAGATCAGTACGATTTTAGAGATCCTCAGTCAAAAACGGAGTTCCAAAAAAATATTATTTTGCAACTTTTGACCTTTAACGAGGAAATTGAGCGAAACAATTATTTGGATATGATTTGTGATTTTTATGGATATCCAAGAGATTCGATGATGAAATTGATGAGTAGTTTGAGCAGTAACATGCCATATCGCTCAGATCCTAAACTTTCAACTGAATATCGCAAGGAAAAGAAAAAGCCAGATGATTCGACAGTGAAGCCACAACAATTGTTGCTGACATGGCTTTCTGATGAGCCGGAAATCTATCCTACAGTGAGTAAATATATTCAAGTTGAGGATTTTACTGATCCTCTGATGCAGCAAGTTGCAACAATGGTTTACGAACAATTGGATAATGAAAAATTAAATCCAGCTGGAATTATAGACGCATTTCCACAGGAACAGCAGGGACAAATAGCTGAGCTTTTTTCGACTCAATTGCAGCGAATTGAGACGAGACAAGAAAAGGAAAAGGCATTAAAGGATATTATTCTTCGCATCAAGACGAATCGATATGAGAAAACTTCCAGTGATGTGGGAAATGGGGATCTGACGTTTCTAACACAATTGGTGGAACAAAAGAAGAGATTAGAAGAATTACAAAAAATAGATTTGCATCTAAGTGAAAGATAGAAAGGGAATCATATGAATACGGAAAACCAAATCGTGAACGAACAGGATTCGGAATCAAAATTTAATTTAAAAATGGAAGAACTAATGGAGGTTGCCAAGAAAAAGAAAAGCATTCTTGAATACCACGAAATCAGTGACTATTTTAAGGACATGGAATTGGATGCGGAGCATTTTGATCGTATTTTGGAAAAACTAGAAGCATCCAATATTGATGTTTTAAGAATGACGGATGATGAGGATGACGATCCAATTCTTTTGGAAGAAGATGAAGAATTAGATGTAGAGAAATTAGATCTGACTGTTCCAGACGGAATCAGTATTGAAGATCCAGTGCGTATGTATCTAAAAGAAATCGGAAAGGTTCCTTTGTTAAATGCAGAAGAAGAAATCGATTTAGCAAAAAGAATGGAATTAGGAGATGAGGCAGCAAAGAAGCGTCTTGCAGAAGCAAATCTAAGACTTGTTGTTTCAATTGCTAAAAGATATGTAGGAAGAGGAATGTTATTTCTTGATTTAATTCAAGAAGGAAACCTAGGATTAATAAAGGCTGTAGAGAAATTTGATTACCGTAAAGGTTATAAATTTAGTACCTATGCCACATGGTGGATTCGTCAGGCAATTACAAGAGCAATTGCGGATCAAGCTAGAACGATTCGAATTCCAGTACATATGGTGGAAACAATCAACAAATTAATTCGTGTTTCAAGACAATTACTTCAGGAATTAGGAAGAGAACCTTCCCCAGAAGAAATTGCAAAAGAAATGAATATGTCGGTAGATCGTGTACGTGAAATTTTGAAAATTTCTCAGGAACCAGTTTCGTTAGAAACGCCAATTGGTGAAGAGGAAGATAGTCATTTGGGTGATTTTATTCAGGATGATAATGTACCTGTTCCAGCTGATGCTGCTGCATTTACTTTGTTAAGAGAACAGCTGACAGAAGTTTTATCTACACTTACGGAAAGAGAACAAAAAGTTTTAAGATTACGTTTTGGACTTGATGATGGAAGAGCACGTACACTAGAAGAGGTCGGAAAAGAATTTAATGTAACAAGAGAAAGAATTCGACAAATTGAAGCAAAAGCACTCCGTAAACTTCGTCATCCATCGAGAAGCAGAAAATTAAAGGATTATTTGGAATAATGTTAAAATTATCAAATCGTATGATGGCAATTGCTAATCTAGTAGAACCCTGTGATGTGATTGTAGACGTAGGGACAGATCATGGTTTTTTGCCAATCTATCTGGTAAAAAATCAAGTCTGTAGTAAGGCGATTGCAGTGGATGTTAATCAGGGACCGCTGATGAGAGCGCAAGAGCATATTGAGCAGGAAGAGTTAACGAATCGGATTACAACTCGTTTATCAAACGGATTTATGGCTATAGAACCGGGAGAAGCACAAGCTGCTATTATCGCAGGAATGGGTGGCTTATTAATGGAATCGATTCTTACGAATGGGGAAACAGTGACAGCGAAAATGTCTCAGTTAGTTTTACAACCCCAGTCTGACTTTTTGTCCTTTCGGCGATTTTTATATCGAGCACATTATGATATTTTAGAAGAAAATATGATTTATGAAGATGGAAAGTATTATACGATCTTTAAAGTAAGTCCAAATTCAAATTGTAGCGAGAGCGATTTTGAACAATTGCTTCCAGAAGAAAAAAGATATGGTTGTTATTTTTTCGCAAATTCAAATGCTGTTTTTAAACAGTACCTGAAACATGAACAAAAAGTTAATGATCAGGTAAAGCAACGATTATTGCTAGCAATGGATTGCGCGAAAATTGAAATACGAAAAAAAGAAGTAGAAGAGAAATTATCGATAATTCAAAGTGCCCTAAAACGAATGTAAGCAGGAGGAGATACGATGAGTGATACCATACAGCTAACAATAATGAATGAAACGAAGTATTATCCTAGAGGAACAAGATATATGGATGTGGCTAGAGAAATCCAGGAGCATTACAAAGATGATATTGTTTTAATGATGATGGATAATCAGTTAAGGGAATTGCGAAAAGAAATTTCAGAGGATGGTGTACTGACTGCGGTTACAACAAAAGATCCTGCTGGAAGCAGTACTTATCGTAGAAGTGTTGTGTTACTGATGCAGCGCGCATACCATAATCTAA
>JAGOGN010000079.1 GCA_017996675.1 Lachnospiraceae bacterium
AGCTGCTTCGTTACTATTCATGAGCGTCAAATCATCATTTAAAATCATCATATTATAATTTCCATCCCGTGATTGTAGATATTTTTCAATCACTTTTTGACCATTCTCAGCATAATCCACTAAAATTCCATTTTGTTCCAACTTCTCGCCAATTTGAAGTCTTTCTAGCGATTGTCCAAAAGCCAACAACACTCTAAATTCTTCATTCGCATCAGATGGAACTACCTTCTTAGACACATGTACTTCATCCTCACCTTTTACATAATCCATGATGATTGTAAAAATAGTTCCTTTCCCTAGCACACTTTCACACAGAATCTGTCCACCAGATTCTTCAATATCTTTTTTAGTCTCTGATAAACGATAAACATATTGTTCTTTTCTACCATCAGAGGCTTTTAAATATTCGCTTGCAAACAATTCTTCCATTTTCGATGGAGACATCCCCATTCCATGATCTATGACTTCATAAATATGCCTCACAGAATTTTCAGAAGTATTCGAACTCGAATGAACACTAAATTCCACAATACTATTTCGATTAGAAAATTTTATTGCATTCTGCAATAAATGAAGCAAGGCCTGAATCACCTTTCTCTGGTTCATATAAATTGGATAATGATTCTGGATTTGAAAAGTACTTAAGACTTGAATATTTTTCTTGCTTGCTTCCTGTCTAATCAAAAGTAATAAATAAGAAAAAACACTTTGCTCATAAACTAGCATCATTTCATTGTCCAATTGAGGCTGTTTTCCCATCTCAAACAATAATTGTTTCGTTTGATTATTAATCATACGAATTTCTTGAATAAATTGATTCGATTTGGAAATTTCTTTATGATCTTCCAGCTCAGCCGTCCAGTCATGAATGATCTGCGAAACAAAATTCATTTCCCATAAATTCTTCTGAATGTTTTTATTCTGAATTTCTAATCTCTCTAATTTCTGTCTGTTGAACTGTTCTTGCTTTCTTAATTGCATAAAATAGAATAATAATCCAAATGTAAAAATCAATAAAATGAAGCAAAAGGCAATAATCCATCCAACATTTCGTTCCAAGACAAAGGACATCGTCGTATTCCCCTGATAATTGGTATTCTCTTCTACAATACGATTCCATTCACCTTTTGGAATAGATAGCAATCCTTTTTCCAGAATAGACTTGATCTCAATACTGCTTGACCAAGATACGGAAAAACAAAATGCTGACTCATATGCTGGAAGAATACTTGCTTCTAATTTTTTGTACTTATTCTTTTGTAAATAAAAGGACTGTTCATAGGAGTTCATAAAAGTTGTGGTTGCATCTCCATTAATAATCGCATCCAAACACTCTTCCATTGAGTGATAATAAATGAATTCATACTTATTCCATCCTGCCAAAAGTTCTGGCTGATAATATACGCCTATTGGTAATGCAATTTTTTCTTTTATTGCTGTACTTCTATTTGCTTTGGAAGAAACCTTATAAAATGTTGTATTCAAAAAATTATCCGTCAACTGTAATTTATAATTCTTAGCTTCCATATAACTCATATTTGTTAAGGAAATACTTTGATTCATTCGATAGCCTTGCGTATCGTAGATTTGCGCATAATTGTCATAATCAACAATTCGAAACCTTAATCCAGTCTGATCCGTCAGATACTCCAAAAAATCAAATAATATACCATCTTTCTTGCCGTTTTTATTTTCATTTTTATAGATAATTGGATACCAGTCAGGCCCTATATAGACATCCACTACAGGGTTTTGTTTGACATATAGACTTTCCTGTCTGCTTAAAATTAGATTACCTTCATGTTCAATACCATAATATTGTTGATAAAGTCGGTTAACAAATCCAACCTGATAACGTTCCAAATTATCCATTGCTCTGTTAATCTCTTCCATTAGCCCAGAGGATTTACTACTTGTAATTAATTGTAATGTTCGAAAAGAAAATTCATCTAACATACGAAAATCCATTCCATCACGTAGTGGATTTAAAACAATCCCATCAATTTTTTGATCCTTAAGTGCCGTCATTAGCTCTGCTTCCGACTCATATTCGATTAAAGTGATATGAACACCTTTGCCTTGCATATAAGAAAGGGTCTCTAATTTAATCTCTTGATTTCGAACAATTCCTACTCGCATACCTTCGTAACCAGTGTAATCTTGAAATGCATTTTTTTGATTACTACTTAGTGTGACAAAACGAAGTCCAAATGCAGCAGGACCTTTATCCGAATAGAGAAATCTTGTTTCATGCTCACTTCTTGGATTCGAAAACATAAAATCAATTTGTCCGGAATTAACCAATTCCAGTGCTTCTTCATAAGAAGCTGGTACATACGTCAATTTCCAGTTTCTATATTCCGCAAGTTTTTCAAGGTATTCATATGCATATCCACAAGGATTACCCTGTGGATCATAATCCTGAAATCCTGGAATATTATACCAGGCAACTCGAACAACTTGCTTGTCAGAAATGGTATCCTTTCCAAAAGATTGGCTACCTGAATAAAATATAGTAGCAAATAGTATCACCATAAATGTCAAAAAAAGGATTTTTACTTTTTTTTCTATAACAATTTGATATTTTCTCATTGCCACCTCTCCAATATCAAGAAAAGAAGCATCAGAAGCGCAAATGCATCCTGATGCTTCTTTCATTTAATTGTATTAAAAATTATATTCCTTAGAAACTGTTGTTGCATCATAAGTATCAACTAAACTTTGAAAATCTCCTGAAATATCTACTGCAGATGGAGTGATAATAAAAATGTAGTTCGAAATTTTCTGCAAATTTCCGTCAATTGCATAACAAGATCCCGATGCAAAATCAATAATACGCTGAGCGACGTCCACATCTAATCCTTCTACATTTAAAACAACTGTACGATTGTTTAATAAAGTGTCAGTGATCTCTCTGGAATCTTCAAATCCTGTAGGTTTAATTACACAAACTTCCATTCCCGCACCTGCCTGTTTCTTAGAAGGCCGCATTGGAGTAACCTTTGCAGCTGGCTTCATTGGTCTTTCTCTTGTATCTCTATTTTTTCTACGATTGTCTAAGCTAAACTCATCGTAATCATCTTCTTTATCACGATCTTTCTTTGAAAAAATCGAAGATTTCTCAGCAATCAAATCGTCTTCATAGTTCTCATTATCATATTCGTATTCGTCTTCTGGTTCTAAACGCATTACGTTTAATATTTTATCCATTACTCCCATCGTTACGTCCCTTTCACTTTAAATCAAATAATTTCTCATCCCAAATATACCGGTTCCGATTCGAACCATGTTAGACCCTTCTCTAATTGCGACCTGGTAATCATTAGACATTCCCATTGATAACCATTCCATACTTACATTATCAATGTTTTCCGCTTCTATGTCAACTGATAATTGCTTCATTTTGTGGAAAATTTTACTATTTTGCTCAGAATCCTCTACATATGGGGCACTGGTCATTAGGCCCATGATTTTTACAAACTGATATGTTTCTACTTGTTTCAGAAACGGTAGCACTTCCTCTTCTAAAAAACCAAATTTAGACTCTTCTCTTCCCATGTTAACTTCAATCAAAATTGGAATCTCTCGTTGGATTTTTTGAGCCTGTCTTTCAATTTCATCCGCCAACCTTTGGGAATCAACAGAGTGAATCAACGAAACAAAAGGAACGATATATTTAACTTTATTTCTCTGTAAATGTCCAATCATATGCCATTCAATATCTTTAGGCAGTACTTGATATTTATCCATCATTTCCTGCACTTTGTTTTCTCCAAAAGCACGAACTCCTTGATCATATGCCTCTTGTAATAATTCTAGTGGCTTTGTTTTACTCACAGCAATCAATTTTACTGACTGACCATATGTGCTTAACGCTTTCGCATCTTCGATACTTTTCATTGTTGCATCTAAATTCTGTCTGATTGTTTCCATACTTTCTCCTTACTGATTAAACTGGCCTTCTTTGATCTTTTTACCTTCTAGCGCTATATGATCATACAAATTTACCCCATATTCTGTATTTAGCGATAAAATTGTATAATCTTGTCCCTTAAATAAGATTTCTACCAAACGAAAGACGGCATAACCCTTATTCATACTATAAACACCTTTCAACTTTCTCTTTGTTTTTAATTGATAAGTGTCCTGTTCGCTCTGATTGTAAATCAACATTCCGGATTGTAAATCCTCACTCGCAATATAACACTGCTTATTTTCATTTTTATAGACAGTAACCGGAAGGAACTTCACTTCTTTCTTGCCTGACTCATTGGTAATTTCTGCCAAAATGCCATCTCCATTACTGCTTCCACCTTTTGTGATATATTGTTCTGGAACCACAAAAAAATCTTTTTCAACAATGCAAGAGTTAGCCACTTTTAGTCCACGAATTGTATCAATAAATAATTCAACATCTAAAAATCGCTCCTTTGCATAACGAGACATGGAATTATTAAAGCTTAAAACCAAATATCGATTATGATTGATTGTCTGAAATTTCACCTGCCCCCAGGCCTTCTTCCCGTCGATTAAAAAACGAATCTGAAGATAAGTTTCTTTCTTCAAGCTTTGATACAATTCCTCCTTGGCAGGAATCATCAGTTCCCAATTATCATCTGTGACTAGCTTATAAACCGGTTCCCCAGTTACAATCTTTTCTTTTCCCTTTAAGTTCACTTTTGAATATAATTCTTTCTGAAAATCGCTTTCCAAAATGGTGGCAGACGTTTTGTCCTCCATGTTATCGATTGAATAGACAATGACTCCGGTACCTTGTCCGTAAACTGGTACAACCCCTTGCACTTGCGCAGTATTATTCTGAACATTTGATTTGTCGGGGAATGTAAGCATTTGAATCATTTTTGCTTGAATATCATCTTTCATTTGATATACTTGATAAAATTCCTGTTCCGAATAAGATTTTTGAAAAGAAAGAAGCATGTCATTTAATTCTTTCTTATTGTCTTTTTGAAAAATCGACGTTTTATCAGCATTTTTTACTAATGAATGATAAAAATCTCCAGTCGAATCCAAGGAATAAATCAGACTTTTGGGACTTATTTTTTCGGTTTCTTTTGGAAAATAATTAATATAACCATTCTGAGCAGCTGTTACAACCACTTCTTTGCGAATTGCCAATGCTTGATACGTATTGTTCTGGGTAACGCTTCCTGCCACTACCTCATACAACGATACTTTTTCTGTTGTAAAATAACGCACACCATAAATACACAGATAGATGAAAATGGTTCCAAAAAAAATCAAACCAATATTCACATGTCTGTGTCTCTTATATTTTACAATATTTTTTTTGGATGGTTGTTTTCCACTCTTTACTGTCACTGAACATTCATCACTTTCTATTAGATTGTAGCTTTTTATTTTAGAAGGGATCGCGTACTAGCTCTTTCATAAAAAATTCCTTGATACCAGCCATTCGTGTCCATGTTCTGCTCCCATTCATTTTGTAATTTACGCCAGCTATATCCCCAATTAGAAAATTCGCTCTCTTCTTCTGGGATGCGGCTAAATAATCGTTCAATGATAAAATCCGGTCTGCAGTGTGTCACAAAATAGGTGATACGATCCAGATACTCTTCTTTCGTTCCTAGTGATAGTTTACCATTTTTCACCAGCAAACTCAACTTTGTATTTTTAGGAACATAGAGGGAATGTAGTTTGACACAATGGATTGGCAGTGCATTTAAAACATCTACTACTTCCTCGACATCTCGCATTGTATCACCTGGAAGATTTAAAATCAAATGCACAGTCACTAAAAAGGAGTATTCTTTTATGAGCAGTACGCTTTCCAAAAAAGCTCCTAATCCATGACCTCGTTGAATCAAATCTAATGTATGGTAATTTACGGTCTGAAGACCCAGTTCCATAAATATTTCGATGTGATAACGATCTTTCAGCTGCTTCAAAACATCTAGATATTCATTGGAAATACAATCCGGCCTGGTTGAAACAGCGATTCCAACAAGATTTGGGAACTGTGCTGCTTCTTCCATAAAAGAACGAAACTGTTCAATTGGCAAAAATGTGTTGGTATAATTTTGGAAGTACGCGATAAACAAATGACTATTATATTTTTTCTCCACCTTGTTTCTTGCATTCCATAACTGTTCTGTTACCGAAACACTTTGTTCCATACTTTCAAAACCAGTTCCAAGCTCAGAGCAAAAAATACATCCATCTTTCCCATCCACTCTGTTTGGACAACTAACAGGAAGATTCACTGGTAATTTATACACTTTTTCACCAAATTTACGTTTCATTTCTTCTGAAAATGTATGATAATAATTCATTTTGCATCCTTTCTTTTTGACTATCAGGCCATAAAAAAGTGTGCCTCAATAAAGAGGCACACTGTAAATCCTTAATTTTATAGGGAAATCGTAATATATTTCCGAATACTTTCAGGAAGATCATTCTCGCTCTTCGATACACTTAATACAAACTTCACTTGAAACTGTTCGCTCATTCGATCTAATTTTTCAATTGCATTTTCAATTTCATCTGATTCTGAAATATCAGCAATTGTAAGAAAGCTATCTAAATAGGCTTCTTGTATGTCACTATCCTGAGATAATATACCAGAGATAAAACCTAAAAATTCGTCACAATTAGTGACCGGATAACTTGGCACGCTAATCAAACGAATTTTATTGTTGAGCTCATACATATGTTTCGTGTTCTTATCCAGATAAACAATATGGCCGCTAACATCTTTTACAGCGTTGTTTACCTGCTCCAGTAAATATTTAGTCTTTCCCTGGCCCTTTTTTCCTGAAATAATCTGTATCATAGCCTTATCCTCCTGATTCTCTGTCTGCAAAAGGATTCAAACGTCCTTTTGTTGAACAACAGGTTGTTTATGGACTAATTATAGAATATTTT
>JAGOGN010000007.1 GCA_017996675.1 Lachnospiraceae bacterium
GAATAAACATAAGGTGGCAATTTGCCACCTTTTTTTGATGCATTTAATAAGTTTTTTTCTTGAATAGGACGTAAAAATAAATAAAACAGATTATTTATAAAATATGTGTTAAAAGATAATTAAAAATGTATTGAAATATGATTTTGCAAGGAGTAATGTGTGTGTATAGTATTTCAATTGGGAGGGGTTAATATGAAGAAAGCGATCGTGTATATTTTATTAATTAGTAGTTTGACCGTTTTATGCGCATGTGGAACGAAGGAACCAAAAGAAAAGTCGAGTTATGATTATAACAAGGATTTGTTATACAGTGGTATAATGGCATGGACGCCAGAGGGGATCTATTATCGGGATGGTGATTTCTTGCGGTTGGTTTCCCACGATGGAAAACGAGTGGATTTATGTAGTAAGCCAGAGTGCAATCATCAAAACACCGATTGCGAAGCATACCTGGATGCGGATCAGATTTTTTATTTTAACAATCGCTTATGTTATTCCAAGACAGATGATTCCATGTTCAAAGTTGATTTTTATCAAATGAATTGGAAAGGCCAGGAGAGATACAAATTTGCATCTGTTGATTTTTCAAAAGACTTTGAAAAAGAGCAACAAATGACTGATTTCAATTCTTCTATTTCCTGGAAAATCACAGGGAAAGATTATTTACAAGCGTATGAGCACGGAGATAATCTAAGTTACAAAGAAAAGGTTTATTGGACCAATTTAAATCATCCAGAGAATGTAAAAGAACTGAAAATAGAGGCTAACAAGAATGGTACGCTTTGGAAGATTGAAGGCGATTGGATTCTATTCATTTCACTGAATGAAGACAGAACGTTTCAAATTTGGGGATATAATAATAAAACAGATGAACAGAGAGTTCTCGTCAGCAGAAGCAGCAATAAAGATGATAATTACGGGGCGATTGGAATTAAACTCATTGGTGACGAATTGTACTGGCATGAGAAAGGCTTTGGATTTTACCGAAAGAATATCAAAACAGATATCGGTTCAGATAGAAAGACACTGGTTTTCCCTATAGAGGAAAATGCATTAAACGGCTACGGTGTAATAGTGAAAGACTATATGATAATATGCAATATGTTTGAGGGGGATAAAGGAATATTTTTTTACTCCTATGATGGAAAATTATTACAATCCATTCCTGTAAAAGATAAGAATTATCAATATGCAATGGAAACGGAAGATAAAGTTTTTTTCGTTGATGTTTCTTCCGGATCGATTACTCCGGCAGCTTATGTTGACAAAGCTAAAATCAATGAAGGGAAAGCAAAAATCGTTCTTATCAAAGATGCGAGATAAGGTGTATAAAGATTCAGTTAAGAAATAGCAACATGGTTTCGAACGTTAAGTTCGAAACCATGTTATTTTTATAGGAATATAAAAAAAGTCTTTAAAAATTACTGTAACTGTGCTAAAATTTCATTTGAAGTACTTTAAAGAAAGTCCACAGTGCTTCAATTGACAAAGATGCACTTTGCAAAAGGAAAGAGAGGGTGGAAATGACAACGATGGAAGTATTAAAAGATTTACAACCGGTTGACGTATTTCGATATTTTGAAGAAATGTCTGAAATACCACGAGGCTCGGGAAATGAAAAGGGTATCAGTGATTATCTGGTTCAGTTTGCGAAAGAACATCATCTTGACTATACACAGGATGAAGCATTGAACGTTATTATTCGTAAACCAGCAACAGTAGGATATGAGAATGGTAAAACAATCGTTTTGCAGGGACATATGGATATTGTTTGCGAAAAGAACGCAGATGTAGAACATGATTTTTTAAAGGATCCATTAAAATTACGTATCGTTGATGATATGGTAATGGCTACAGGAACAACACTTGGAGCAGATAATGGAATCGCCGTTGCAATGGGTCTCGCAATTTTAGCTTCAAATGAATATGAACATCCTGCTTTAGAGTTACTAGTTACAACTTCTGAAGAAACAGGAATGGATGGAGCGATGGCTCTTGATCCAAAACATATTCAGGGACGGACCTTAATTAATATCGATTCAGAAGAAGAGGGTAAATTTTTGGTCAGTTGTGCTGGTGGAGTGACCGCACAGGTGAAAATTCCGATTCAGATGAATAAAGTAGAGGATGGAATGACTGGTTACTGCCTCCAGATTACAGGATTAAAAGGTGGCCATTCCGGAATGGAAATTGATAAGGGAAGAGGAAATGCAACCAAATTATTGGGACGTGTATTGAAAGCTCTCTTAGAGGAACAAGAAATACAGCTGATTTCTTTGGAGGGTGGTTCTAAGCATAATGCTATCCCAAGACAGGCTCAAGCTTGCTTTGTAGTTTGCGATAAGCGAGTTGCTAAAGTTCAAGAAACAATTGAAGAAATGAATCGGATTTTTAAAGAGGAGCTACGTACTCCAGATCCAATGGTCGAATTGAAAATGGAAACACTGTCACAAATACCTGATCAGGCAATGACGAAGGATTCTACAACAAGAGTCATTCATTATTTATATCTTGTAATGGATGGAATGATATCCATGAGTATGGATATTCAGGGATTAGTAGAAAGCTCTTTGAATTTAGGTGTCATCACGCAAGCAGCGGATGCGGTAACATTCATTAGTTCCATTCGAAGCTGTGTTAGAAGTAAGAAAAAGGATCTTTTAGAGCGTTTAACGTTGACCGCAAAGTTACAGGGTGGTTGCGTGAAAGCAGAATCAGAGTATCCAGAATGGGCATATAATCCAGATTCACAAATCCGTCCAATTTTTATTGAAGCCTATAAAAAATTGTATGGAAGCGAACCTGAAATTTCTGCAATACATGCAGGATTAGAATGTGGTCTTTTTGCCGAGAAATTTGGCGAAATCGATGAAATTTCATTTGGCCCTAATTTATATGATGTTCATACTCCAAATGAAAGTATGAGTATCTCTTCTGTTCAAAGAAGTTGGAAATTACTTTTAGAGGCATTAAAGAACTGCAAATAAATGCGAATGAATCTTGAGGAGGATTATTCATGGAAAAGGAAAAGAAACTATCAAAGTACGCATATGGTGGAATCGCAGGTAAAGATTATGTGCCATATGTAACAGACGGGGAGAAAAAGGGTGGAAGCGTAGCGATTATGATCATTGGTTTGATCTTAGCAGCTTTATTTGCTGCATCCACTGCTTATTCGGGTATGAAATCAGGATTAACAGTTGCTGCTGGTATTCCAGGAGCGATTATTGGTTCCGCTCTGGTAGCTGTTTTTGCAAGAGGTAAAGGTATTTTGTCAAAAGACTTAATACAGGGTATGTCTAGTGGTGGTGAATCTGTTGCCAGTGGTATTATCTTTGTATTACCAGCAGTATTATTGATTGGTGAAAAAGTGACTTTCTTAGAAGGTCTGGCTGTTGGTGTAGGCGGCGTTCTTTTTGGTATCGGTGTAGCTGCAATCGTTCATAATTACCTCATTGTGGAAGAGCATGGCAAGCTGATGTATCCAGAATCAATGGCTATTTCTGAAACACTTGTTGCATCTGAAGGTGTTGGAGAATCCATTAAATTTATGGGAATCGGTTTTGGAATCGGTGGTATTCTTACAGTAGTAACCAGTTCATTTATGAACTTAACCAATAATGTGGTTAGTTATGTACAGGATACTTTCTATAAATGGAAATTCCAGATTGAAGTTAACCCATTATTATTAGGTATTGGATTTATCGTAGGATTAGAAGTATCACTTGCAATGTTTGCTGGATCTATTTTTGCAAACTTTGGTATCTTACCATTAATCGGATATTTTAGTTCTTTAGGAGAAGGCACAGCTGCAGTATGGAATAATCCAGATGTAACTGTAGGAGCAATGAAAGTAGCTGAAATTTCCGGAAGTTATGTAAAATACATTGGAGCAGGTATGATGCTTTCAGGCGGTATTATTGGCGCTTTGAAATTGATCCCAACCATTATTGCATCTGTGAAAGAAACCTTCCATGCAAAATCTTCTGCAACAGGAGATAATTCGGGATTAGGTAAAGTTATTTTACTTGGTGGAATCATTGTTGGTTTTGTAGCAGCATTCTTGATTTCAGGTGGAAATATTGGAATGGCTATCGTTGGTGCCGTTGTTTCCTTAATTTTATCCATGTTGTTTGTAATTGTTTCTGGACGTTTAACAGGTACAATCGGAACATCCAATTTGCCAGTTTCTGGTATGACAATTGCATCTTTAGTAATCGCAACGTTGATCTTCGTAGCTTTAGGTTGGACAAGCGCAGGAGATAACAAATCATTATTATTATTTGGTACATTCATTGTTACTGCAATTGCAATTGCAGGTGGATATTGCCAGTCTCAGAAAGTTTCTTTCATCGTTGGTGGAAAGAAAGGCGAGATGGAAAAATACTTCACAGTTGCAGCTGTAGTAGGCGTTGCAGTAGTTATTGGTGTTATTATGTTACTTGAGCCTAAGTTAGCAATGACTGGCGACAATGTTCAGTTCGCATTACCACAGGCAAACTTGATGGCTACCTTAACAGCTGGAATCATTTCTGGTGATTTACCATGGGCAATGATTATTGTTGGAGCTGTAATGGGTGTTGTATTCTTTGCATTGAAACTTCCAGTTATGACTGTTGCAATTGGATTCTATTTACCAATTTCTACAACATCAATCATTTTAATTGGAGCATTGGTTCGTTTATTCATCGAGAAAACTGCAAAATCAAGCGAAGAAAAAGACTTGAAGGTTTCCAATGGAATCAGTCTTTCCTCTGGTTTAGTTGCAGGTGGATCCATTATTGGTCTGATTGGTATTATTCTTCAGGTAACAGAAGTAGTTGGCGCAACAGCACCAACTGGATTCTTGGCATCAAATGGCATGGCATTTATTCTATTAGGAGTTCTCATTATTGCTTCGACTATTCCAATTTATAAGAGTAAAATAAAACATGCATAATGAAGATCGAAGATTAGAAATGATTTTCCGGGTGAACCCAGTTCTTGTAATCGAAAAGGATGAGAATGGTGTAGTTACCATCTGCGAAAAGCAGGATCATCCAATACAGCGTTTTTTTCGTAAGATTAAAATTCGTGTTCCGGAATACAAGAAAACATCGTTAGACGAGTTTGGCAGTTTTGTTTTTGACCAGATAGATGGAGTTTGCGATGTTGGTGAAATCGGAAATCGACTGGAGACTGCTTTTGGTGAAGAAGCACATCCGGTATATGAGCGATTGTTGTTATTTTTAAACTTTATTGATGAGAAATGTCATTACATTGAACGAGTAAAATAATAGAAAATCACTGAAGTATTTTCAGTGGAAGTCACTTCCTCTATGTGTTATAATCATAGAGGAAGTTTTTTTGTGTACAGATACAAATAAACTTACGAATGTCGTATTTGGGAGGAAACAATGAAGAAAATCTTGTTTGTGGCATCGGAATGTGTTCCGTTCATTAAGACGGGTGGACTTGCTGATGTAGTTGGATCTTTACCGCAAAAGTTTAACCGGGAATTCTATGATGTACGCGTGATGATTCCAATGTACAGCTGTATTCCATTGAATTTGCAAAAGAAATTTTCTTTTATAGATCATTTTTATTTATCTTTGAGTGATTGGGTGAAGGATAAATACGTAGGTGTATTTAAGACGGTTTTAAATGGTATTACTTACTATTTGATAGATAATCAGGAATATTTTACCTGTGATCACCCTTATGGTGATGTAAAGAGAGATATTGAACGTTTTGCTTTTTTTGATAAGGCTGTTTTGTCCTGCCTTCCCATTATTGATTTCAAACCGGATGTGATACATTGTAACGACTGGCAAACTGGATTGATACCTGTTTATTTAAAGGAGCAGTTTCAAGCAGGAGATTTTTTTAGAGATATGAAAACGTTGATTACTATTCATAATTTGAAATTTCAGGGAACTTGGAATGTAGAATATGTTAGGGCGATTACAGGTTTGTCGGATGATGTGTTTACGGACCATAAATTGAAATTTTATAAAGACGGCAATTTGCTAAAGGGTGGACTGGTTTATTCGGATTATATTACGACCGTTAGTCAGACCTATGCTCAGGAAATTCAGACGAAAGAGTATGGAGAAGGTCTGGATGGATTGCTTTATTCCAGGAGACTGGATACGCAGGGCATTGTGAATGGAATTGATCCAGATTATTTTGATCCGTCTAAGGATGCAAGTTTAGAAGTAAATTATTCGTGGGATGATTTTCGCGTTCAAAAACCTAAAAATAAAAAATCACTGCAGAAAGAACTGGGTCTTGAACTACAACCAAAGAAATATCTGATTGGAATTGTGAGTCGATTAACGGATCAAAAGGGAATGGATCTGATTTGTGCAGCGATTGATGATATGATGGATGAACATACGCAGTTTGTTGTAGTTGGAACTGGAGAGCGTAAATTTGAGGAAGCATTACTCTATCATGCTTCACGATTTCCGGGACAAATGGCAGTTCATATTGGATATTCTGAAAAGCTTTCCCAAAGAGTCTACGCTGGCGTAGATGCATTATTGATGCCTTCTTTATTTGAACCATGTGGGCTTTCCCAATTAATTGCATTAAGGTATGGCACCATTCCAATTGCAAGAGAAACAGGTGGATTAAAAGACACGGTAATACCGTTTAATCAATATGAGCACAGTGGAATTGGGTTTTCTTTTCAACATTATTCTCTGGAAGATATGCTTGGTTCTATTTATTATAGCAGGGAAGTTTTCTTGCATCAAAAAAGAGAATGGAATCATATGGTTGAACGAGGAATGAAGACGGATTATAGTTGGGATAAATCAAAGAATAAGTACGAAGAAATATATTTTTATTTGACATAAGCGAGAAACAAATTAGTAATGGAGGAAATTATGGCTACAACAAAAAAAAGAAACACCAAACAAAAACCTCAGAATAATACGGAAATGAGTTGGCGAAAAGAGGCTCTCTTGGTGGGAATCATTGCTATTTTTGTTCTACTTTTTATTAGCAATTTTGGCTTTGGAGGAAGAGTGGGCAATGTAATTAGTTCTTTCTTTTTTGGGATAGTGGGAATTGTAGCTTACGTATTGCCAATTGTGTTTATCTGGCTTCTTTTGTTTATTATTTCAAATAAAGAAAATAAAATTGCCTGGCTGAAAGGTTTGGCAGCTATTTTAGCGGTTGTTTTTTTTACTACGCTAATTGAAGTTGCGTTACACAGTGATCAACCAGTGACTTTGGTGCAGGCATTTCAAAATGGATTTGAGAGAAAAGAGGGTGGCGGAATGATCGGTGCCGCTTTTTCTGGTTTATTTTTAATGGCTTTTGGAGTAATTGGATCTTATGTGGTAAGTATAGCTGGTATCCTGATTTCTGCATTATTAGTTACAGAGAAAGCATTGTTCTCACTTTTATCTAAAAAAAGTAAGCAGGTTCGAACAGAACAAATGGCAAATCGTGAAGAGAAGATTCAAAAAAAAGAGCAGCGTCAGCTGGAGAGAGAACAGGAAAGAGAACAGGAACGATTAAGACGAATGGATCAAAAAGTTTCTGGCGTAGCGTTGGATACGAAAATTGGACAAAGAAAGAGCGGTCCTTCCGTTGATGAAATGGCTGAAATTAATTTTTCTGGAAATGTAATTTTTGATGAATCAGATGAAACCCTTGATCTCAAACAAATACAAAATATCGAAAGTACAATGTCAAAAAGCAAACCTTCGGTAAGCGATAAGACAATTGTTACTGAAGTAACTCAAACAAAACCAGTACCGGTAGTGCCTGCAGAACCTGTAGAACCTGTTATTGTGGAGGAAAAGGAAGAAGAATTGGCAATTGTCATGAATACTGCCTGTAAACAACCGGATGACCATTATAGTTTTCCTCCTGTTCGATTATTAAAGAAAGGAAGCGGAAACAAACAGGGTGAATCTTCTAAAACACTGAAAGATACAGCAGCAAAGCTAGAACAGACGTTAAAGAATTTTGGAGTAAACGTGACAATCACAGATGTTAGTTGCGGACCAAGTGTAACAAGATATGAATTACAACCCGAGCAGGGCGTGAAGGTTAGTAAAATTGTGTCATTGGCAGATGATATTAAGTTGAATCTTGCAGCTGCAGATGTACGAATCGAAGCGCCAATTCCTGGAAAAGCTGCGGTTGGAATCGAAGTTCCAAATAAAGAAAATGTGACAGTGATGTTGCGTGATTTAATTGAATCAGATGCTTTTGCAAATCATAAATCTAAAATTGCATTTCCGGCTGGAAAAGATATTGGCGGAAACGTGATTGTATCGGATATTGGAAAGATGCCGCACGTGTTAATCGCTGGCGCCACAGGCTCTGGTAAATCTGTGTGCATTAACACGATTATCATGAGTATTTTATATAAAGCCAAACCAAGCGAAGTGAAATTAATCATGATTGATCCAAAGGTTGTGGAGCTCAGCGTTTATAATGGAATTCCGCACTTAATGATTCCTGTTGTAACTGATCCGAAAAAGGCTGCAGGAGCTTTGCATTGGGCTGTTGCAGAAATGACGGACCGTTATCAGAAATTTGCGCAGGCAAATGTACGTGATCTGGCAGGATATAACGATAAAATACAAAAGAATCTGGATCAGGGAATAATTCCTGCTGATGGTAAAATGCCTCAGATTGTAATTATTGTAGACGAATTAGCTGATTTAATGATGGTTGCACCTGGAGATGTAGAAGATGCAATCTGTCGTTTGGCGCAGTTGGCAAGAGCTGCTGGAATTCATTTGATTCTAGCAACACAAAGACCATCTGTAAATGTTATTACTGGATTGATCAAAGCGAATATGCCGTCTCGTGTGGCGTTTGCAGTTTCAAGTGGTGTGGATTCCAGAACGATTCTCGATATGAATGGTGCAGAAAAATTGCTTGGTAAAGGTGATATGCTTTTTTATCCGCAGGGATACCAAAAACCACTACGTGTTCAGGGCGCATTCGTATCGGATGAAGAGGTGGCAAATGTGGTACAGTTTTTGACACAACAAAATCCAGAAACCACTTATAATCCTGAAATCGAACAAAAAATGAATGGAATTACTATTGGGAAAAGTACATCGATTACCATTGGAACGGATGAAACAGAGGATGATCGAGACCGTTATTTTGAAGAAGCGGGCCGTCTTTTAATAGAAAAAGAACGTGGTTCTATTGGAATGTTACAACGAGTGTTTAAGATTGGATTTAATCGTGCCGCAAGAATTATGGATCAGTTACAAGAAGCTGGTGTAGTAGGTCCAGAAGAGGGAACAAAGCCTAGAAAGATCTTGCTGACCATGGAAGAATTCCAAGAATTGATTGAACAAAATCGCTAGATGTGGTATTCTCAAAGAATTGATATACAAGGAGGAAGTACAAATGAAGTCAGATATTGAAATCGCACAGGCTGCTAAACTGGAACCGATTCGTGAGGTTGCAAAAGCGCTGGGTATATGCGAAGACGATTTGGAATTATATGGTAAATACAAAGCTAAAATTTCAGATGAACTATGGGATCAAGTGAAAGATCGTCCAGACGGAAAGCTAATTTTGGTAACCGCTATTAATCCTACACCTGCAGGTGAAGGAAAGACCACGACAACAGTTGGATTAGGACAGGCTTTTGGCCAGTTAAATAAAAAAGCAATGATCGCATTAAGAGAACCTTCGTTAGGACCGTGTTTTGGAATTAAAGGTGGTGCTGCTGGAGGTGGAAATGCGCAGGTTATTCCAATGGAAGATCTAAACCTTCATTTTACAGGAGATTTTCATGCAATCACTTCTGCAAATAATCTATGTGCAACATTGTTGGATAACCACATTCAGCAAGGAAATATACTAGGAATCGATCCGAGACAAATCAAGTGGAAAAGATGTCTTGATATGAATGATCGTGTGTTAAGAAATATTGTAGTTGGTTTGGGAGCAAAGGCGGATGGAATGGTACGTGAAGACCATTTTGTTATTACAGTTGCTTCTGAAATAATGGCTGTTCTATGTCTCGCAAATGATATGGAAGATTTAAAGCAAAGACTAGGAAGAATGATCATCGCCTATAATTTTGAAGGTAAACCAGTTACTGCAAGTGATATTGAAGCAACGGGAGCAATGGCAGTGTTGCTGAAAGACGCATTGAAACCAAATCTGATTCAAACACTAGAACATACACCAGCACTTGTTCATGGTGGTCCATTTGCAAATATTGCACATGGATGTAATAGTGTTCGAGCAACAAAAACAGCGTTAAAGTTAGCAGATTATGTCATCACAGAAGCTGGGTTTGGAGCTGATTTAGGAGCAGAGAAATTCTTTGACATCAAATGCCGAATGGCTTCGCTAAAACCAGATGCAGTTGTTTTAGTGGCAACCGTACGTGCGTTAAAATATAATGGTGGTGTAGATAAAAAAGATGTTGTAAAGCCAAATATGGATGCTTTAAAAAGTGGAATCGTAAATTTGGAGAAGCACATCGAAAATCTACATAAATTTGGAGTACCTGTTGTAGTTACCCTGAATTCTTTTATTACAGATACAGAAGAAGAAATACAATTTATTGAAAACTTTTGTAAAGAGCGGCAATGTGAATTTGCATTATCCAAAGTATGGGAACTAGGTGGTGCAGGTGGTGTCGATCTTGCAAATAAAGTCTTACAGATTATGGATGAACAACCAAGTAACTTCCGCGTTTTGTATGAAAATGAAATTGGATTAAAAGAAAAGATTGAAACGATAGCTAGAGAAATTTATGGCGCAGATGGTGTCACTTATTCTTCACAGGCATCCAAAGAACTACAAAAGATTGAAGAGTTGGGAATGAGAGACTATCCAATTTGTATGGCGAAGACACAGTACTCGTTCTCTGATGATGAGAAAAAATTAGGCAGACCAACAAACTTTAAGATTAATATTCGAGAAGTATATGCAAGCGCAGGAGCGGGCTTTGTTGTTGCAGTTACAGGTAATATTATGACAATGCCAGGATTGCCTAAGGTACCGGCAGCAAATTCCATGGATGTTACCCAGGATAATAAAATCATAGGATTATTTTAAGGAGAATTATGGCTGATATAATTGACGGAAGAGTAATTTCCAAAAAATTAAAAGATGAGTTGAAACTCAGAGTGGAAGAACTAAAAAATCAAGGTATTGAATGTGCATTGGCGTTTATTCAGGTAGGAGAGGATGAAGCTTCTACAGTATATATGAATAGCCAGCAAAAAGGATGTGCATATGTGGGGGTTCGCTCGATTGAAGTGAAGCTTCCAGTTGAAACAACTCAAGAGGAGCTTTTAAATTTAATTCATGAGCTGAATGAAGACAAGGCAGTGAATGGAATTTTGGTAGAGACCCCTGTACCAGATCACATCAATATCAAAGCTATCATTTCTGCGATTGATCCTCAAAAAGATATGGATGGATTTCATCCGTATAATATGGGAATGCTTACAATTGGAGGAAAATCAAATCTTCCATGTACCCCTGCTGGTGTGGTAGAACTTTTAAAGCGTAGTGGTTATGAATTAGAAGGAAAGAATTGTGTAGTAGTTGGAAGAAGTCATAATGTTGGCATTCCAGCAGCACAATTAATGCTTCGAGAAAATGCTACCGTTACGATCGCACATTCTAGAACAAAGAATTTGCAGGAAGTATGTAAACAGGCTGACATTTTAATTGTAGCAGTTGGGAAGAAGAAATTAATTACAAGAGATTATGTAAAACAGGGTGCTGTTGTTGTAGATGTTGGCATTCATGTGGATGATGATGGTTCTTTATGTGGAGATGTGGATTACAAAGACGTATTTGAGGTAGCCGGTGCAATTACTCCAGTTCCAGGAGGCGTTGGTCCGATGACCATTGTGATGTTATTGAATAGTTGTCTTAATTCTATTAAAGGTTAGGTGGAAAATATGAAGTGTTCAACTTGTGGCCATGAAGTACAACTTGGAGAGGTATATTGCCCATTTTGTGGGAAAGAAATTAGAATTGTTCCAGATTATAATGTTTTAGAAGATGATTTGAATGTTATGGTCGAGGAATCAAAGAAAATGAAGCAACAGCCTTTGCAAAAAGAGAAAAATACACAGGATAAAGTGGAAAAATGCCTTGTGGAAGAAGAGCAAAAAGTTTCGAATCAGCCTGAAAAAAATCCGAAGAAACGAATTATTATTATTTGTAGTATTGTGGCAGCAATTTTTTTAGTAGTGATTATTTATGCATTTATTTCGACCACAAAAAAAGCAAATTCCTTTGATTTTCAATATGACAAAGCGGTAGGATATATGGATGAGGGAATGTATGATAAAGCTGGCGCATGTTTGGATAAAGCGTTAGAAATAGATTCGAATAGTGAAAAAGCAAAGTTAAAACTTGCAGAACTTTATCTTTTACAGAAAAAAGAAGCAAAAGCAATTAACCAGTATCTGGATTTGATTGAGCAGTATCCGACAAAGAAAACTGCCTATAAAGAACTTTTGAATATTTATGAAGATCAGAAAGATACCAAAGCAATTTTGAAATTAGTGGATACTTTAACAAGTAAAGAGATCAAGACGATTTTTAAAAACTATATTGTAAAGACGCCTGAGTTTGAAGTGAAACCAGGAACTTATAATAAAGAAACAGATGTAACGATGTCTGCAAGCACCAATGCGCAGATTTATTACACATTAGATGGTACAAAGCCTACGACTAGCAGTGATTTGTATAGTGGAAAGATCACGCTAAAAGAGGGTTCTTATACAATTCGTGCGATTGCTGTGAATGATTATGATGTATCTAGTAAAGAAAAAGAAGGTAAATTTGAAATTGAATTGGAAGCTCCAGATGCACCAAAAGCTTCTGTGGGAAGTGGAACCTATGATTCCCTTCAGTCAATTACCATTACTGCACCGCAAGGATGTTCCATTTACTATACCTGGGATGGAACAAACCCAAATGCAAATTCCTATGCTTATGCAGGACCTTTTGATTTGTTGCCAGGAAATAATATTTTAAGTGTGATCGCAATTGATCAGAATGAAAAAGCGAGTGAAGTAGTTCGATATAATTACATCTATAATGTTCCACAAAATTAAATTCGAAAAAAAGATTCTTCAGTCACATTACTGTGAGTGAAGAATCTTTTTTTAAAAACTTATTCTTTTTCATCAAATAAGTGGTTGTACAATTGTTCTGCCGCATAATCACAGTAGGATTCGGAATAATCAGGATGAGTACTGTGAAGTGTGGATAAGATCCATTCGTTTTGCAAGAAAAATTGATCTTCTGCAAAAAGAGATGAATCTACCTGTGGGATATCGTCTCTTGTTTGAAATTCGAAAATCAAATCAGATAACTTTAGCTCTTCCTCCTGAGCTTCTAGAAGCAAATGTCTGCTTTTCTTTCTGGCATAATAAGCTAAAATTAAAGAAACGACAGCAATGCAGGATAAGATAATTGTATATTGGAGCGGAAGAACGTGATCTTCAAATAATGGAATCTTTTTAAACTCGGAGAGGACAACTAGAATGGTACAAAGTAGAAATAAAAATACAAAAGCGGTATAACTTGAGGAATATTCTTCTTTTCGTTCGGATGCTTTTGTATACATCGGTGAATTGGCTGCGTGTAAAAAATTGGATCCCTCTTTCGCACTGCTTTCAAACGATGGTGTGTCTTCAAGTGATTCTACTAATTCCACATTGCAGTCGGAACATTCTGTGATTCCAGGGACATATTCATTTTTACATTTTGGACACCAAGGCATGGGAAACCTCCAATCATATTTTTTCATAATTATAGCCTACATTTGTAAATAAAACAACTTTAAAAACCTGACCAAAAACATTGCACCACCTATCAAATTGTGCTAGAATTTAAGACAGAGAGTGCACAAGGCACGATCGTTAACCACACCGTTACAAATGTAACGATGGTATAACAAGGAGGATTTATAGGAATGGGAAGCAACAAAATGTATGCGCTGGTGAAAGAAACACCAGGTACGGGGCTCGTGCTTAGAGAAGTAGATATCCCAACTGCAGGGAGTAATGAAGTAAAGATTAAGATTCATTATACTTCAATTTGTGGTACAGATTTACACATTTATAACTGGGATCAGTGGTCACAGGAAACAATTAAAACACCAATGGTAATTGGTCATGAATTTGTTGGTGAAATTGTAGAAATGGGATCCAATGTAACAGGATATCAAATCGGAGACATCGTTTCCGGTGAAGGTCATATCGTATGTGGACACTGTAGAAATTGTAAGGCTGGAAAGCGTCATCTGTGTAAAAACACCATTGGTGTTGGCGTAAACAGAAACGGATGTTTTGCAGAATATTTGGTTATTCCTGAAACAAATGTAATTAAATGTGAGCCAGGTATTTCAGAAGAATTATGTTCCTCTTTTGACCCATTGGGAAATGCTGTTCATACTGCATTAACATATAATGTTGTAGGAGAAGATGTTATTATTACTGGTGCTGGACCAATTGGAATTATGGCTGCTGCTATTTGCTGCCACAATGGTGCACGTAATGTTGTTTTAACAGACGTCAATGATTACCGTTTGGATCTTGCTCGTTCTATGTGTAATGTTCATACTGTAAATGTTGCAAGAGAAAGCTTAGATGAGAAAATGGCTGAATTAGGAATTAAAGAAGGATTTGATGTTGGACTTGAGATGTCTGGTAATGGATCTGCATTTAATTCTATGATTGATCATATGTATAATGGTGGTAAGATTGCAGTTTTAGGTATTCAGGGTAAAGATACCATCGTTCCTTGGAACAAGATTGTTTGGAACATGCTTGAAATTAAAGGAATCTATGGCCGTGAAATGTTTGAGACCTGGTATAAAATGATGGCTATGCTTAACAGTGGATTAAATATTGACAAGATCATTACTCATAAATTTGATTTCCGTCAGTTCCAAGAAGGCTTTGATATCATGAATACCGGACAGTCTGGTAAAGTTGTATTAGACTGGACAACAGCTGGGAAAGATAGATAGGAGAAGAATATAATCATGAAAAAAGAATGTTTGAAGTATTTTACAGAGATTGTTGAAGCATCTAAATTAGATGGAACATATAAAGAGGAAAGAATTATTACAACCCCTCAGAGAAGCAGAATTAATACCACTAAAGTAAATAATGTAATTAACATGTGTGCAAACAATTACCTTGGACTTGCTGATAATCAGGAAATCATTGAAGCTGCAAAAGCTAGTTATGAAGGTCATGGATATGGAATGTCTTCCGTACGTTTCATTTGTGGAACACAGGATATTCATAAAGAATTAGAAGCTAAGATCGCTTCCTTTTTAGAAATGGATGATACCATTCTTTACTCTTCTTGTTTTGATGCAAACGGAGGTTTGTTTGAGACTTTACTTACAGAAGAAGATTGTGTAATTTCAGATGCTTTAAATCATGCTAGTATTATCGATGGTGTTCGTTTATGTAAAGCAAAGCGCATGAGATATGCAAACAATAACATGGAAGAATTAGAGCAGTGCCTGAAAGATTCTCAGGATTGCAGAATTCGTCTGGTTGCTACAGATGGCGTGTTCTCTATGGATGGTATTGTATGTAATTTGAAAGCAGTTTGTGATTTGGCTGAAAAATATAATGCATTAGTTATGGTAGATGATAGTCATTCCGTAGGATTTATGGGAAAACATGGTAAAGGTACTCATGAGCACAGAGATGTTATGGGTAGAGTTGATATCATTACTGGTACATTAGGAAAAGCTTTAGGTGGAGCAAGTGGCGGATATACCTGTGCTAAACAGGAAATCGTTGATTTGTTAAGACAAAAAAGTAGACCTTACCTGTTTTCAAATACATTGGCACCAGCAATTGTTGCTGGATCGATTAAAACTTTTGAAATTCTGGAAAGAACAACAGAGTACAGAGACCGTGTACATGAAAATGCTGCATACTTCCGTGAGAAAATTAAAACAGCTGGATTTGATATTATTGAAAGCGATCATCCAATTGTTGCAATCATGTTATATGATGCAAAAGTTGCAACTGAGTTTGCAAGCAGAATGTTAGCTGAAGGAGTATATGTAGTTGGATTCTGTTATCCAGTAGTTCCACAGGGTAAAGCAAGAATTCGTACACAGATTTCTGCAGCACATACGAAAGAAGATTTGGATTTTGCAGTAGAATGTTTCATTAAAGTTAAAAAAGATATGGGAATTTAAATTATGCGAGGCTGCTTAGGCAGCCTCTTTTTAACAGGTGAGGAGATTACATGAAAATTGATATTATTGCGGTTGGTAAAATAAAAGAAAAATTCTATCGTGATGCAATCGCAGAATATACAAAGCGATTAAGCAGATATTGCACGTTGGAACTAATTGAAATCCCTGATGAAAAGACTCCAGATCAAATCAGCCAGGTCCAGATCAATCAGATCAAGGTAAAAGAAGGAAAAGGAATCATTAACCGAATCAAACCGGGTTCTTATGTTTTTGCATTAGCTATTCAAGGACTAAATTACACTTCCGAAGGATTGTCAAAGAAACTGCAACAAATCACAATTCAAAAATCCAGCCATTTAACTTTTATAATTGGTGGATCCTTAGGATTAAGCGATGAAGTTTTACAACTTGCAAACGAACATATTAGCTTTTCAAGCATGACTTTTCCACATCAATTGATGCGCGTGATATTAGTGGAACAGATTTATCGTTCGTTTCGAATTCAGATGAATGAACCTTACCATAAATGAGGTTATGGTTTTCAAAAATCTTGAAAAATGTTATGATAAGATATTATTAAGTATCATTAGAAAGAAAAAGATTCGATAATAATCGTATTGGGAGTGAGTATGAATCAGTTAAATGACAGAAATAGAAAAATGAAAGTGGAATTGGGACTATTTATAATAGTTTCTTTTTGTTGTTTAATCGGATCTGCGCTTATAAAAAATGTGTTACTGGATCGGTTACTTGTTTTATTATTTATTCATACAGTAATGGTGATTTTACTAGTGGTTTCTTTACTTGTGGAGAAGATACAGCACTTGAATTCCTTTAATAACAATAGGAGATTTGGAAGATTTATTTTTATTTTCCTAGCTGCGATGATCATTGTTTCTTTAGCAAATTGGATTCCAAATTTTTGGGAACCTATACTTGCATTGACAATACTAATGGTATTAGGTTCTACACCAACGATTGGCATGACTGCGGGGTTATATTTGGTAATGATGCAGTCAATCTTATTTGAATATTCTTTGATTGGAATATGCAAATTGATTTTTTGCGTAATTTGCGGTGGGATTTTAGCTTTAATTGCAAAAAAACAGGCGAATTTGATGCCAGTAGCAATTTTAGTTTTTCTATTTCATCCTTGTATTGGATTTATATTTGAATATTTAGAACAGTACCACGTAGATTATTCCTTATTTTTAACTGGATTAATTTATGGGTGCGTGAATGTTATTTTGTTAATTGTACCTTATCCATGGATTAACAAAAGTGATCAGGAATATTATGCTACCACATTAGAATTTCTGGTGGATCCAAGATTCCAATTATTGGCAGATATGAAGTCTTGTTCAAGTGAGTTGTTTTTACACGGATTAAAGGTTAGTAAAGCTGCAGGAAACTGCGCATTAAAGTTAGGAATGAACGAAAAGTTAGTTCGTGCGGGCGGTTTATACTATCGCTTAGGATTTTTTGAAGATGAGAATAATAATGGAGATTTCCCTGGGCAGGTATTAGGAACACAACATCATTTTCCAGAGGAAGTATTGAACATTATTCAGGAATATAAAGGGGTACATCAAACAATTTCTACCCCTGAAGCAGCATTAATTGATATTGTAGATGAAGTTTTTGAACAGTTTCAGATGAATGAAGATGAAAACAAACAGGATTCGACAGGATTTAATCAGGAATTTTTAATCTACAAAATCATGAATGATTGTAGTAGCAGCGGGAGGTATGATCATTCTGGATTTTCAATGAATATGTATCTGAATGTGAGAGATTATTTGGTTAGAGAGGTGGATTATTATGAGCGTTTTTATATTAAATGAAGCAGAATGGGAATTCGATTTTGATATTCAAGACATTGCACAGAAAGTAATTGGGGAATGTCTGAAATTGGAAGACATTAATCTGAAAACAGAAATCAATGTGACATTAGTTCATGAAGAAGAAATGAAAGCAATTAATTTTGAGCAAAGAGAAATAGACAGTGTAACAGATGTGTTATCGTTTCCAATGCTTGAATTTGACGAACCGGGCGTTTTATTAGCAGAGGAAATAAAACTGAATCACAATCCGGATACGGACGAATTGATGTTAGGAGATATTGTAATTTGTTGTGAAAGAATGGAAACTCAAGCGCAGGAATTTGGGCATTCTATTTTACGAGAATACGCATTTTTGATTGCGCACAGCATGTTTCATTTAATGGGATATGACCATATGACAAAAGAAGAAGAACAGCTAATGTTTCAAAAACAGGATCAGGTCTTAAATAATCTTGGGATTACGAGAGGAGAGTAATTTTGAAGAAAAAATGGAACGTTCTTTTGATAGGATTATTAGTAGTATTTTTGAGTGGCTGTGGGATTGCATCAACAGTGAAAAAAGAAGACACAAATTCGGATAAAAAACCTTCAACTCAAAATGAGCAACAAAAACCGACGCCTACTCCATCGCCGGAAACACCTGTAGTAGATCATAGTAATGATATGCGTAGCTTTTTAACAGGAGAATGGGTTACGAAAGAAATCGGTAATCAAAGACCACTAGCAATTATGATTGCAAATACTACTGTTGTCTGCCCGCAAAGTAGCATCGACCAGGCAAAGATTTTATATGAAGTCCCAGTCGAAGGCGGTATTACAAGATTTTTAGCTGTATTTGAAAACTATAGTGCATTAGAAAAGATTGGTTCTGTTCGAAGTTGTAGATATTATTACGTTTATCTTGCCCATGAGTGGAATGCTATTTATGCGCATTATGGACAATCACAATATGCGGACCAGCTATTAAAAAATCCGTTAGTTAATAGAATCAGTGGATTTGATTCTGACACGCAGGGAATCGTTTTTTTCCGAACTAGTGATAAAAAAGCGCCTCATAATGCCTTTGCAAAAGGGTCCGGTATTATTCCTTATGCGCAAAAGAAGGGCTTTGCAGTTACCCACCCTGAAGGATACGAAGGCACATTTAAGTTTACAGATGATTCCAATCCAGTGATGCTTTCTAATGGCAGCACTGCAAATAAGGTGGTTTCAGGATTCGTGATTAGTGATTCCTATTTTCAATATGATTTGGCAACGCAGCAATATCTAAGATTTCAGTATAATCAGCCTCATACAGATGCTATATCAGGAAAACAATTATCTTTTAAAAATATTCTTGTGCAGTTCACTCAAATTGGGTATCTGAATGATAATAAAAGTTTAAAGATTGATTTGACTGGATCAGGAAAAGGATATTATATTACGAATCAAAAAGCAATCGAAGTAAAATGGACGAAAAAAGAAGAATTTGGAATTACACATTATTATGATTTGGCAGGAAATGAAATCCAATTAAATCAAGGTAAAACCTGTATTTTGATCATTGATCAAAATAGAAAAGGTAAATTTCAGATTCTAGAATAGGAATCGATATGAGTAAGGGAAGAAGAGAAAATTCAAATTTTATAGTTCAGGGATCTATTCTTGCAATTGCATCCATTCTTTCTAGAGTAATTGGATTGATTTATAGAATTCCAATGACCAATATTATTGGTGATGTGGGAAATGATTATTATGCAGCTGCTTTTGAAGTTTATAATATTATGTTATTAATATCATGTTACAGTATTCCGTTGTCGGTTTCCAAAATTGTATCCGCTTATGCGGCAAAAGGAGAGCGAAAGAATATTGTTCGTGTATTTCGATGTGCCCTTATTTTTGCCGCTACTACAGGGTTACTTGCGTATGCACTGTTAATGCTTGGAGCACAATTTCTTACAACAACTGTTTTACGTACTCCGCAGAGCATTTATGCACTCTATGTACTGGCTCCGACGATCATTATTTTTTCCATTATGGGAGTCATCCGAGGTTTGTTTCAAGGATTGGGAACGATGATGCCGACTGCATTTTCACAAATTCTCGAACAAATTATTAACGCATTTGTCAGTGTAGGTGCTGCCTACTTTTTATTCCAGTATGGAATGAAAATCGGAGGTGTTCTTGGTAATAAAATGGATTATGGCGCAACCTATGGTGCTGCAGGAGGTACATTCGGTACAACAAGTGGCGCATTGGTTAGTTTAATCTTTTTAATATTTATTCTTGCATTATTTTGGCCAGCTTTTAAAAAGCAGGCAAGAAAAGATAGAGGCAAATATGTGGATTCTTATAAAGACATTGTACATATTATTGTGATGACGATTATCCCTGTTTTGCTAAGTACGACGTTATATAATTTGAGTGGATTGTTAGAACAGATTATTTACAAAAATATGGCTTTGGTTGTGGATATTCCAAAAGATGAAGTAAAAGTTGCCTGGGGAGTCTACTCAGGAAAGATTAGACTCTTATTAAATGTACCAGTATCCATTGCTGCATCCGTTTCTGCATCCATGGTTCCAAGTCTTACCGGTGCATTTACCAATGATAATATGAAATTAGTCAGAAGAAAGACGAATATCGCAGTTCGATTTGTGATGCTGATTGCACTACCATGTGCTGTTGGAATGGGAGTTCTTGCAAAACCGATTCTGATGCTGTTGTTTCATGAGATATCACCGATGGCAGTTCATATGCTACAGTTAGCGTCGTTTACCATCGTTTTTTATTCCATGTCAACTTTGACCAATGGGATTTTACAGGGAATTGATCGCATGAAAATCCCAGTTCAAAATGCAATTATTGCATTGCTTTGTCAGGTTGTGATCGCAATTTCTCTGATGTATTTCTTGAAAATGGGCATTTATGGAATACTGGTTTCTAATATTGCTTATTCGGTCATTATGACAGGAATCAATAGTTATGCTATTCGAAAACATATGCGTTATCGGCAGGAACTGAAAAAAACAATCATGCTACCAGCATTTGCATCGGGAATGATGGGAGTTGCAGTGTATTATTGCTATCAGGGAATGCATCAGTTGATTGCTTATAATCCTTTGGATACAGTGGTTTCGATAGTGGCTGGAGTAATGGTATATGCCTTTTTGATTGTAGTTTTAAAAGGAGTCAGCAAGGAAGAAATGGAAAGTATGCCAATGGGTGGCAGGCTTTCACGTTTGTTTTGTAAAATGCATTTGATGAAATGAGTGTGAATATGAAAGTTTT
>JAGOGN010000080.1 GCA_017996675.1 Lachnospiraceae bacterium
CGAAATCACAGTATTTTCAAGGTATATTGATAAAAATACTTATTTAAAGGTACAATATCTTCCGCATACGAAATATGGTGCTATTGTAGAAATTAAATAATTCATTCTAAAAAGAAAATTTCCAGTTGATATTTCACATATTTTAGGAAATTTAATAACTGTTATATTTAATTATCAAATTCTTCGCAAACCCTTGAAAATACTAAGTTTGTAGCAAGTGAGCTTTCCCTTACTCTTTCCCTTGTGTTATATTCTCACATTGGTTTTCATGAACCTTAATATGGGAAAAAATAAGGGAAAGAAAATTTCATAACACAGTATAACAATAACGACATGGTGAACTGATTGAAATGTTTTCGATATTTAACTCTATAACTGATTATTAAAAGAAAATGGAGATAAGATACGATGAGAACAATTTATGCAGAATACAACATAAATCACGATAGTATTGATGTTTACACAAGTGCCGGATATATGCTTCGCATTGATTGCTGGAAAGCTGAAAAAAATCTAAAAACCACATACGGATCAGAATGTGCGCTTACTTCATTGGCTGTGGATGAGCCTTTGGAATATGCAAGATTATATCTTGAGGGTAATTTACAGATGTGGGTAGATGCAGAAGACTCACTAGAGTTATAATCCTTATCCATATAAATAATATGCAAATATATATCCCATCAATATAGCGAATATACTGAAATAAAAGTATCTTTATAATCAATTTTAACCAAAAGAATATGTTCTTAGAGGAGGTGTCTCCCGAAAGAACATATTCTTCTATTATGGGTAATTATAAATATAGAACATGCTTTTCTTGTGCTACAATTTCTTCACTATGAGTTACAACAATAACTGTTTTTCCCTGTTCACTTAACTCATGCAATATATTCATAACAATCTCACTATTTTTTTTGTCTAAGGAACCAGTTGGTTCGTCTGCTAATACAATCGAACATTTCTTTAGCATTAAACGAGCTAACGCAACTCTCTGCTGTTCGCCACCAGATAATTGATAGACTTTTTTGTTAATTACTTTCTGTAAACCAACTTTTTCAAGAGCTTCATTTATTGAAATATCCGTTCTACCTGATTTTTTTATTATTTCTAGATTTTCTTTTACTGTTTTGTTTTCCAAAAGGGCAAAATTTTGAAATAAAAATCCAACAACTTCTTTGAAATATTTCTGCTTTTTTCCTTTTTTTGCCACATCAAAACCATTCACAATAATAGAACCTTTGTCAGGAGTTTCAATACCTCCAATCATATTAAGTAAAGTACTTTTTCCGCATCCACTTTCGCCACTAATTACCAAAAAACGGCTATCTGGAATTTCCAAATGAAAATTTTTGAACAAAATTTTATCATTATATGCTTTGCATAGATTTTCAATTGTTATCATAAGCAACCTCCTTTTAATGATTTCGGTATGTTTGTTTTTTCAACAATTGTGATATTAAAGAAAATAATTGTAAATTCTATTAGTGCCATAAATGAACTAACAAGAATGCTAATTCCTACTTCAGTCTGTACCGATAATAAAGAATAGATAAGCATACCTACTAATATCACAAAATTTTCCACTACAATCATTTTAAGAAGTGTTTTGTGCCGTTCAAATAAACTATATCCAAAGATTTTCATCAAGGAAATTTTCATTGCATTTTCTCGGAACTCTAGTCTACTTACTGTAACAATAATCATAATATTTAAAAGCAATACAATCGTACAAAGAGAACTTAAAAATCCCACGAGTTTTATTAAAAATGTGTGATTATATAAATACTGTTCATGTACGTTTGTAATTACTAGCTGATAATTTCCAAGCATATCTTCATACTTTTTGCTGATATTTCTTAGCTGTTTTTCATCACATTGAAATAAAACTGCTCCTGCTTTATAGCTTTCAAGATACCCACCATTGACTGCTAAATCTTTGTTTGCCTGATAAATAATTATCGGATTTTTGCTTTTTTCGATACCATTTATTCTACTTGTATCTAAATAGGAAAAGTATTCTGTTTCGCTATACTCTATGTACTGAATATTTAATTGTTGTAAATTATCATGATTTAAAACATGGCTCAAGGAGTCATAGGCTAATTGCTTGTTTTTAGCAAAATATCTATTCTTTGGAATGAAAATAATCAAATCAGAAGATTCATTCTCTACTGCATTTATCTGCTTCGTAAAACCTTGTAACATATCTTTTGCATGATTATTTACATATATCACATCATTTTTATCATTTAAAATATTCAAGCATATTACAGGCTTTAATGTGTTATATTCATTCTTGTATAGTTTATTCCAAAAAGCTTCTTCTTTTTCAGCATTAAAATCAGTAGTCTTTACGGTAAAATAATTTGCATCATAATATTCTTCTAACAAATGTTCATTTGTAAATAGGTTATTATGAATACTACTAATATTAGTGGTAATTGTAAAAACAGCGGCTACCCCTGCTATAAATTTTAACGAATAAATTAAAAAATCCACTCCTCTTTTGTGTGTTGCATTTGCGAATGCCTTTCTAATATCAAAAAAGCAAAAAGAACAATATGGAATAGTGGAAAGAATAATTCCAATGGAATATAAAATTGTGACGAGTCTATTCTCATATGCTCCCGATATATAATTTGACAGCAATATTTTTGCAACAATAAATAATGCAATGTCAAAAGTTACATCGAATAAAGCAGCCTTAAATGCTATGAAACCAGCACTTTCTCCTAAGGAAACTCGTACAACAACCTCTTTTTTTCGCCTAACCACTTCAATTACATTTAGAACAATCATCAATGCAATAATCATACCCCATATAATAAAAATCATGTCCTTTTCCGTAGAATTCCAATATTCTGGATAAGTTAAGCTATATTTTTCTGATAATTTCTGATATGCAGAGATAATATTGTCCTCATTTCCTATGTATGAGATAAAGTTTTCATAACCCACAGAGGTACTTTGCAATTCTGAGAGATTATGAAATTTTACTTTCGTAATTCCGGAAACTAAAGCGGTATATTCTGATTCTTCTATGTTTGCAGTATTTTTTAATGTTTGTCTGATTACTTTATCATCGCCATAAATATGAAGTGTTGAAAGGTATTTATTATTGATTTCATTGTACTGAGAAAAAATATGTACATCATTCTCCGTTGCAGTTTCTGATACATCTTTCAGAAACTGCGACATATCTTCACTAGCAACTTCATAGCGTGATGACGTAAAATATGCTGTAGAAAAGTTCCAAAGCTGATCTTGAAATATTTCAGATTGCATAAGTATTCCAAAAATCAGGAAACAAAACAAACATAAGTTTTTAATTGCTTTCATTTATTTCAACCCCAGATTCCATACTTTATTTGCTTTTTCAAATATCGTAGTCAATATTGTGCTATTTTCATCAACAATCCATTGATCTTCTTGATCTTCAGCTTTTTTGCTACTTGACAACATAATTTGAGTATTCAAATCCTTATAGTCATTAAATAGCACGCCTTGACTTATTCCTTGGTGAAATGGTTTTATCCAAATAATTAGTGCATATCGAACATCTGACTCAGCTATCGCAAGATTTCCATTCCAAAGCAAATAATCAGGGACAGACACACTATACTGGAATCCATCTTTATCTGTGTAAATTTTTACTCCAGATTCTTCTATTTCAGGGAAGTCTTTCTGAAATTCGTTATATGGTTTATAACTCCCGAAGTACCAAAATAAATTATAGCAACAGAACAAAATAACCAAAACAATTCCTATATATTTTATTTTTTTCTTCATTTATATACACTCCACAAAAAAGAGTGGTTGGAATTCCAACCACTCAGCCATTATCCCGAACCTTTGTTTAGTAGCTATTACCGTAGGTAATACTATTTCCTTTATGAGCAACCTCAATTTTAGACCAATTACCTTTACCAACATTTGAACCCGAAAAAGAACCATTTCCATTCTTGACATATGCGTAATGATCTTTAGTTGAATGATATGCGTGTGCATAATCTTCATTAATAGCAAGAGTATTATAACCATAAGTCAAAACACCTTTTCCGCCATCAGATGTAGTGCTCAATTCCCACTTTTTATCAAATGTCTTATTCCCGTTTGTAACAGAAAATGCCATTACTGGAATTGATGAAGAAATTAACATTGCACTAATAGCTACCCCTACAATCACTTTCTTTGCTCTCATAAGTTTTACCTTCTTTGATCTGCTGTATTTCTATTTATATTTTATCAAATAATTTGTATCCAGTCAATCAGTATCTTGACTTATATAGCGTCGAATTGTAAGATATATTCCTTGTAAAATTAACCAAAAGAACAACAGATTTATTGATAATGCTTTTTTAATTACTTCTCCAAAATAAATGATGACAGCCGCACTTGTCAGTATCATCAGTAGGGTAATAACATCCCAACAGTTTTTCTTATATAATTCTATAACCTTTATTTCTATCAGTATTGCCAGTATCCCTGTCCCTGCCACACATATTCCAACAACCAATATCATCAATAACCAATATATGATTCCGGCTATAATCTCATTTGGAATTTTTGTGCTGATTTGTGCCACAGATTGCCCGGCATCAATCGTCCAACCGATAAAAGTTTGTATGAATGATGCTGCATCATGGAAGAATGATTTGCAATCGGAAAGGAACACATCTGACTGTACTGCCTGAAAAAGAGTGGTTGTCAGCGAATACCATGCAAGAAGGAACAAGGTTGTTTGGAACATTACCGTTTTTGCTTTATATTGTCCTGCAAGTTGCTCTTTTTGTGTTTCGTATCTTGCTTTTGCATTCTGATAGGCTGTCCGGTCACAGGCTTCGCATTTTTTATAGAGTACCGGCTTTTCTACCGGTATCTCTACGATTTTCTGATGTGTCCGGGCATAATCCCGTTGTTGTGTTAAGCATCGTATTTTATCTTGACATTCCTCTATCGTGACGTTTGCGCTTCGCAGCTTCTCTTTCTCGCTCCGCAATGCTCTGTCTGCCAGCTTCAAGTCGTTCTTTAATGCTTGAATATTCCCGGCTCTGTTCTCTTTGTTTAATTTCTCGTTCAAGGTCAGAGATTCGTTGAGCTGCGTCTTCAGTTCCACGATAAGCTGGTCTTTCTGTTCCAACTCTTCTTGTATCTCCTCGGTCAAGAGCAGAAGTTCTTCCAACTGTTCGGCGTTCTTTAATTCTCTGGATTCGTTCATCTATATCACGTCCTTTCTCTACCTGCTGTTCCAGTTCAGCAATTCGGTGTTCTGTTTCAGTAATAAACTGTTTTCGCTGTTCAGCTTCTGTGCCAATATCTGCCATTGCTGATTTTCGTTTTCCAAAAGTTCTATCTTCGTTTTCTGTTCTTCCATCTTGGAAAGCAGTTCCTCGGTATTTGGCAAAATGTTGAGCAGCTCGGATAACTCGCTGTTTAATTTTTGCAATTTCTGATTCTGTTCCTGCATAAGAGAGAGTTGGGTGTCCCGGTTCTGCATTTCCAGAAGCATTTCTGCCATTAAGGTCTGCTGTTCTTCGATTTGCCCAATCATGGACTCCATTAAGGGTATAATTTCCCGGCTTTCTTCTAATGTCATTTAATCGCTCCTTCCATAATGATAATGCACCTGATACTTTTCCAAAGGTGTCCAGTATCTTTTGCAATAACGTGTTTTGTTGTTTTATGATTTGATTTTCCGCTACTTTCCACGAACCTTTTATTTCCTGCCCGGCAAGAAACTTTTGTTCAATCTTTCTTGCGTCAGCACCTTCATGGATGGTAGGAATCTGGAGTTTTCCCTGCTTTTCGTAAGAACGGTGATCGACCTGATTATGCAAAGGCAGATGTTCATTACACACCTTTGCCCACTCGCTCCGCCACAGTTCACAGTTTTTTGGATTGTTCCATCCCGTAGCATCGGTCAGTACCCGTTTCCATTGCAGGCGGTTTCTTGCACCAATCTTCTGGATTCCGTTTTCATCTAATACAGGGATACGGATTCCATGACGGTCAGGGTTTTTCTTATCCTGCCACCAGTTCGGATGGGATTCATCAATCACGATATTTCCGCTTTTATCTCTGACAAAATCCCAATCTTTGACTTCTTTCTTCCCCCAAGAATGATCCGGGTTAAAAGGGCGCATTGTCAGAAGCAGATGGACATGAGGATTGCCATCCCCTTTGTCGTGGATACTCCAATCAGCACACATTCCCTTATCCACAAATGTTTTTTTGATATAGTCGGCTGTATATTGAATCTGTTCCTGTCTGCTCCATTCTTTGGGGAGGGCAAATTCAAATGACCTGCCAAGTTGGGCATCTGCACTTTTTTCAATCTTCAATACCTCATTCCATAACCGTTGTTTCTGAAATGTGATTTTAAATTTTTCTAAAGCAGCTTCTTTATCTTCTGACCTTTTGTATCGGACAGATTTTTGAAAGCGTTTTATATTTTCTTCTGGTACTATCTGCCATTCAGGAGGTGCGTTTTCGCACATCATCAGACTGGTGTAGACCACTTCTTTTTTAGAAGTGTAATAACTGATTCGCCCGGTTTCCTCGTTTTTCATCACATCCCCATTGAGATATGCGGAAGCGGAGATAACAGATTTCCCTTTACTTCGTCCGACTATTTTGATTGTGTAATGAAAAATCGCCATGTCTGGATTCCCCCTTTCTGCACATCCGGCATAGATTTCCGGCAACATTGCTTTCAGTTTTAGAAAAAGCAGTATTGCCGGAACGCCCTCTGCGTAAGAGTGCCCTGCGCATAGCAGCCTGCATGGAATGCGCCCCTCTGGCGAAGAGTGCCTCCTGCGGCATGAGCAGGTCTGGCTGAAAGCCCCGCCGACGGAACGAG
>JAGOGN010000081.1 GCA_017996675.1 Lachnospiraceae bacterium
GACTCTTCACATAAGCATTTGGCCAAACGCTCATGCCCTTCCTTTTTCACAAAATCAATGATCTTTTCTTTTTTCGGGAAAAGAACAGATAAAAGTGCGCCACTATCAATTAGCGTCAAATCCAGTGCAGCTTTCTTGTCATTGAGAAGCATTCCCCTCTCCACTGCCGCCTTACGCAGCTTGAACGCTTTCATTCGTAAATCCTGACTGACTTGGTTGGTTTCCCAATAAAACACAACCTGATCTTCTGAAATCCCAAAATTCTCTCTCCCATATTCACTTAACTTTAAAAAATCATCTGGTGAATCTGCATCCATCCCGATTCCAGGATCCCTACATTCCAGTTTCCAAATATTTTTTTCATCTTCAGAAAAAAATTCCTGTAATCCATGCGTCAAATTATGTGTCATGATCTCTTCCGCCATTTCTTCGGAAATGATTGGCGGATGTCCTTCACCATTTAAATAGGTCGGAATCACGATTTTACCTTTCTGCTCTTTGAATGACTGATGTAACTGATGGATTGTTTGTGGATGAACCAATGGATTATCGCAAGGTAAAATACAAATGGATTCAGTATCCTCACTCATGAGCGATTGTAGCCCAAGACGAATCGATGTCAACATATCTGTAGTCTCGTATTCCTTATTTTCAACAATCGCAACCTGGTAAGGGATTAATATAGGCGTGATTCGTCCTGCTTCTTTTCCAAGAACCACACAAATATCGGTAATCCCTCCATTTCTCATATTCATCATCGCCCACTCAATCAACGAATATCCATTAATTTTCATCAATGGTTTTAATGCCCCCATCCTGCTAGATCTACCTGCTGCCAAAATCAAACCTTTTTTTCTCACTCTACCACCCCATGTTCTGTCAGAATCTCCATTGCTTTATTTAACGACTCCTCAACCAGCAATGGGCACAATGTGACTTTATTCATTAAATTCCCATCGAGAAGATCTCTACAATTGCAACTGCCCTGATTTGTTGAGTGGCTCTCTACAAACCAGTTATATAGTTCTTCCATCATCGCACCAAGTTCATCGGAGTCCATTTCTTCATCCGATCCTTTTCCGGCAGCATAACCAATAAGACAACACGCTCCCGTTAAAGCTCCACAAATATCTCCTTGAAAACCAACTCCGCCATTGAGACCGCACATTGCCCGAACCGCTCCTTCATTTGGATTATCAAGCATTCTTTGCCCCAAAATCATAATCATCTGGCTACAATAATACCCTTTTTGTGAAAGAATTCTAATCTCATCAGACAATTCCATATTCTTCATTCCTCCTTAGTGCCATCATTAAAAAATAACCGATTCTGCTTTCCTTCTCCCAATCACTTCCACATCCCCATTTGGAACAAAGATGAACGCCATCCCAAAGTTGTTGCGCATAGTACCTTTTCCACGATGCTGTTTCATCAAAAAAAAGCACTGGGATCAAACCTTTTGCAAGCAATGTTTCCTGCCAGCACTGCTTAATTGCAGGATGCTCAAAAGATAGATTTGGTGCATGATGCCCAGGTAATGGCGAAAAATACACATCTGAACATAGGAAAATACCCGTTTCTTTTAAGATTCGATGTACTTGTTCAAATACCCTTCCTGCATCTTTGCAAAGAGAGATACTACATTCTGCAATCACCACATCAAAGGATTCTGGTTCAAAATGTTCTTGGCAAAAATCACCCTCAATCAAATAGGGATCTGTCCCAGGACACAAGTCAATCCCATAAGAATCATACCCCATTTCCCGCAAATATCTGACGGTTTCTCCGTCTCTACATCCCAAGTCAAGAATTGTAGCATCTTCTGGAATTAATCCCGTTCCCAAACCCCATAATTTTTGAGTCATTGCCATTCCATCCGGATGAAAATAAGCCATTTGATCACTCCCATCTTCTACTTATCTTCTAATGCTTTTTCTACTTGAAAGACCTTTCCTGTCGCTAACTCTTCTGGAACAAAAATAAATCCACATTTAGGGCAAGTTGGAAGTTCTACCGGAAATGCCTGCTTCATGTAAGAAAATTTAGCCTTTCGTTTTTCAAGAAGGCAGTCACATCTTACACATTTTTTCTCTCCAGGATCTTTATAAAATTCCTCTTTCATGCTTCACCTTCCACTTCCATACGATGAGTGTAAGCCCCCTCAATCACTAAACCCGCCGCATCCTTACGATATTTAACCCAAAATGTTACTTCTCCCATTCTCTTACAAGTCCAGTATTCATCCGTTTTCTCATCCCAAACACTTCCGTTTTGATCCAATGTACTCATAGTGTCTCGAACATCACTTTCTAATATCATCCTTTGATTCATTTCTTTTCTACAATCATCGGTAATCTGAATTTCCATACTATGTTTCTGTCTATCTATACCCTCGTTCCAGTACTTTTCTAACATTTCCTCTTTAAAAAGAAGACGATTAAAGCGTTTCATACTAATATCCACTGTTTGTTGAGGATTCATTTTGTAAAAAAGTTCCAGTATATGATAACTTTCTTTCCCCTGGGCAACAAATTGATCCCTGCAGTTCATGCAATAGGTCAAGACTCTAAAATCAGATTGCGTTGTAATCATTTGAGACATCTTTTTTCCTAAATCTGGATTTGCATAATTCGTCAATCCACCATAGCCACAACAACCACTTTGATCCCCATTCCACTGTTCTTCCAAAATAGTGCATCCTTTTTGTGATACTAGTCTACGTATGGATTCCTGAATTTCAGGATGGCTTCTTGCACCACATGCATCATGCAATTGAAAAATAGTTCCCCTCTCGATTTGAGACCCAGAAACTTCCGGCAACCCAATTTCTTCAAGTAAATCCCAAATTCCCCGAACTGGTATATCTGAGTATTTTTGAAAGATCTCCATGCAATTACTACAACCTACAATTAACATTGGCTTTCCCATTTGAACCCATTGCTTTTCCAGAAAATCTAGTTGCTCTCGAAATAATTTCTCATCACCTGCCCACTGGGCAATGATTCCACAACAGCCCGTCATTAATCCTACGCCACCATCCACACGCTTCATCAAATCCTGATAGACTTCTTCCACCGTTGTCGTTGCAATTGCAACAGTCTGACAGCCTGGGAAAAAAATAAATCGACTCCTCTCATAACCTGGCTGATGCCTTACAAAAAAGGCTTCTCCATTACTAAATGCCAGATCTTTTAATGCAAAATCGAAGGTGGAAACGGGCATTTTATCTGTGTCTGTCATCACGTTTCGTGCTAAAAGGCACACTTCTCCCAAGTCAAATCCATTGGGACAAATAACCTTGCACTGCCCGCATAAGGAGCAACTATTAATAAACCCATTTGCTAAATGATTTCCCATTACAATGGATAAATTATTATAAATCTCTCGGATTGCCACTTTCGGATATTTATGATAGTACTGTAAGAATCCGCAGGCTTTTACGCATTCTAAACATTCACAGTGAATGCAGCGATTCGCTTCTTTGATCGCTTCATCTATCGCAAAATCTCCTGATAGAGGTTTCACCGGTTCTAAAATTTCTATATGATCTAGATTGGTGTAGAGCGTCGTTTGATAACTTCCTTCTTTCTCCCGACCAATCGATGTCGTCACTTTTTGTATTGCCCAATCTATCGTTAGTGCCATGCTTCTTCCTTGTGATAGCTGGTCAATGAAAGATCCTCCTGGCTCAAATAAATGGATTTGTGAGGATTCTTTTTCGCATTCCGCATGAATCATCCATTCTTTTTCTAAAACAAGTTGAATGTCTTCACTATCTGGATCAAGCTGTTTAATATCAAATGGTTCCTGCCAGTGAAACTCAACCGGAATTGTCAAAAAGAAATCAAAATCCTTCATCCATTTGGATGCATGTTCCTGATCCAGCATAGTAAAAATGTCTCCAAACGAATCTTTTTGTGGAATATATAGTTTTACTGTATATCCTTTTTTTCCTAATTCTCCTGCCAAGGCTACACTTGCAACCGATTCTCCAACAATGTATACAATTTCCTTTTTTTTCTTAGGAAGGTACCGAAAGCGTTCTTTTGCTGTTCCAAATTGCATTACTGCTTTCTCTAACTTTCTAATCTGAACTCCTTGATCCATTCCTTCTCGGACACACCCACTCTCACAGGGTCCATCGCAACCATACACAATACAATTCGGAAAAAGGGTTGACTTCTCAAATATCTTTCTCGCTTCATCAAAATTTCCCTTTTTCACTTCATCACAAATTTCCCTTACATTCACATGAATTGGGCAAATCGTCTGGCAATTTGGCGGCTCCTGCTGTGTGCACAATGCTTCCCTTTCATGAAGTTCATTTTGATCAAAAGCCTGTTTCATAATATAACCCTTTTTTGTATCGTCCATGGCGCCTCCTAAAGTAGTAGCAGAAAGGGGCATTATTTGCCCCTCTCCACCATTTTTCTATGCTTTTAATGCATCAATTGCTTCTTTTACAACATGAGGTAACGCAGGTATCTTGGTAATTCTGGCACCAGTTGCGTTAAAAATTGCATTTAGAATTGCAGGATGTGGTGCTGTAAGAGGTCCCTCTCCAGCTCCTGCAGCTCCATAAGGTCCGTTTGGTCTTGGCGTAACATGATACAGAATTTCAAATTCATCCGGAATATCATTTGGATAAGGAATTCCACATGCAGCCAGTGTTGTATGTTTGTGAAGATCTTCAAAATCTTCTGTTAAAGCTAATCCAATTCCCTGAGCAATTCCTCCATAAATCTGCCCATCTACGACAGTCTGATTAATAATGGTACCTACATCAGCTACTGTTGTAAAACGATCTACAGTCACTTTTCCTGTACTAAGTTCTACTGACACCTCTGGCATAAAGAGTTCATACATATAGGCACTAAATGGATTTCCCTGCGCCGTCTCTAAAGAACAATCTGTACACATCGTTGCAACCCATTTACCATTATATTTAAGAGGAATATTCTCCAGCACCATTTCATCAAAGGTACGATAAGATCCATCCTCTTTTCTCATTGCATTTAACAACATTTCGGCAGCTACTTTTGTAGCATTTCCTGTCATAACGTTAGAACGACTTCCACCTGCTGGTCCGGAATTCGGTGTATGTGCTGTGTCATTCATCACAAGTTTAATCTGTTCTGGCCTGATTCCTGCAGCTACCAGCACTCCATGAGCCATGGCTAATGTTCCCATATCTGCTCCCTGACCATGATCTTCCCATGAATTGTAAATGGTCACACCTTCTTTGGTTAATTCTGCCCAGCTTTCTGAGGAATCGACGCCATCTAATCCACAACCATAAATTCCCAAAGCAAAACCTACTCCACATTTCACCTGATCTGTTGATTTTGCTGCGACCCTTTTCTTTGCTTCCTCATATTTTGGTCGTAACATTTCAAACATTCCTTCCAGACAATAAACATCCGGTTCACAGCCAGTTGGTGTAGTGGACTTTAATTCTTCACGGTAAATATTTTTGAACCGGAATTCAAATGGATCGATGCCCATCTTATGCGCCAGCATGTCAACTGCAATCTCACTACTTAAGAAGGCTTGCGGAGAACCATATCCTCTAAAAGCAGCACCATAAGCATGGTTCGTACATACCGTCTGATTACGGTTTCGAATATTTGGGATATCATATCCTGCTCCAACAAACTGAGCTGGTCTCATGGTTAGTAAATCACCAAACTCAGAATAAGGACCATGATCAATATAGTTGTCCCCTTCTAATGCCAACAATCTTCCATTCTCGTCTGCACCTAAACGAATGTGCATAAATCCTGGAGAACGCTTGCCGGTATAGGTAATATTTTGATACATGTCAAATACTAATGACACAGGTCTTTCTAATACAACTACTGCGACACCTAATAAAGCTTCAATTGTAGGTGAGAATTTATATCCAAAAGTTCCGCCTGCATGATTCTGAACGATTCTTAACCGCTCTGGTTCTACTCCAATTCCTGCACAAATCATTGCGTGATGCAAATGAATTCCAATGGATTTGGAATGAATGGTAATTCTGTTTTCTTCGTCAATATAAGCGTATCCACAATCCGGCTCAATATTCAAATGAGGCTGTCTGCTAGAGTATGCATCCATTTCAACCGTATATGGCGCCCGTTCTATAATTGGCGCTGCTTCTTCCCCTTTGATCGTATTGATTTCGAAATAGACATTCGGTGTTCCTGGATGAATTTCCATTGCATCTGGTTCCATGGCTTCTGGTGCACTCATATAAGCTGGTAAAATATCCAACTCGACTTTCACTTCTTTAGCAGCTGCCTTTGCATGTTCTTCTGTATCTGCAGCAACGATTGCAAGAGCATCACCAAATTGGAATATTTTTTCATCACAAAGAATTGGTCTGTCCCATCCATCTCCTTTATTTGTAGGGAAGGTAATGAGTCCAGTGATACGATTCTTTCCTTTTACATCTTTATACGTAATTACTCGCTCTACTCCTGGCATTCTTTCTGCCACGGAGATATCTATATATTTGATGATTGCATGAGAAACTTCTGCCTGAACGAGTGCTAAGCGTAACGTTCCTTCTGGCATTTTCAATGCATCGTCTGCACCGAAATCCCATCTACCCATAACTTTTGCCAAAGCAGAAGGTCTAGCATAGGAAGTTCCGATAATAGATTCACCATTTGGTGTAAAAAGCAAATCTTCTTTACGCATCTCTCCTCTTAAGACCTTTGCTGCTGCCATCACGGCATCAATTAATGGTTAATAGCCTGTGCATCTGCACAAATTCCGGTTTTTGTTGAACCAATTACGAAGTTCCTGTCTGGTAGGAGAATCATTTTCCTCTAGTAAAAC
>JAGOGN010000082.1:0-3095 GCA_017996675.1 Lachnospiraceae bacterium
GGAACGTCCCATCCTTCGGTTTAAATCTTCCATTTTCTATTCTCGAGAGAGTTTTTGGATCAATTTTTAATTTTTCCGCCAGCTGTTCTTGCGTGTAACCCTTCATTTTTCTAGATTCTTCAAATAATTCGGATACCAGATACACTTCCATTTGACTATAGTTTTTCCATAAACCAGACATTTCGGTTGTCCAAGGCTCACCGTATTCTTCATATAAATCTTTTAGTGCGTCTCGTTGCTTCTTTAATTCATTGTATAAAGCTGCATTTTGATTTTTACTAAGATTCAGTATGCGTTCAATTATTTGAGGTAAATGAACTAAAGTTCCATTTTCTACTAAAATGTCTTTTCCTTTGGTATATAATTCCAAAGCCTTTTCATGATTCCCTTGCCCGATTAAGATTTCTCCCAAAACTAATGCAGCTTTGCAATAGATATTTGCTCGAATTTCCTCATCTTCACATATCTTTTCAATGGAAAACAAGACACTGTCCATTTCCAATAGAGATAAGTCATTTCCTAATTGATACTTCTCTTGTATCCACATTAGCAAAATTACAAACTCACCTTCTCCAAGAAGATAATCACCTATTTTCTCAATTTGAAAATCTGGAACTGTTAACTGAAGTGCTTCCTCTAGGTACATTGCCGCCTTTTGATGATTTTTTTCCACTTCAGACGCTATTGCCCCATACATTTTAAAAATATACTGTTTATGAATTGGTTCCTCAGCTTCTTTCAATGCCTCGTAAGCTTCCAATCCTTCCCATACGTCCGCATATTGTTTATTTTCTAAATAGCGTTCAATCACTTCCCGAAGGTAGTAAATTTCATAGTCCCCTTGATGATACAGAAATTCCATTTTATTAATGGACTTTCCTAATCGCTCAATCATTCTTTCAAGGACAAAAAAATCCGGCAAGCGTTCTCCGTTCTCTACCCGTTGAAGCGTGGATATTGAACAGATACCGTTTGCCAGATTCTGTATGCTGATTTGTTTTTTTTCTCTTTCATAGCGAACTAATTTCCCTATACTCTGCCTGTTCATGACGTCTCCCCAATAACTTCACAAAAAACATTAAATTCAATCATATATTTATATTAACTATACTGATTTTACATTTATTTGCCAGACAAATCAAGTCAAATTAGTGATTTAATTTTTTCTTCTACTATTTTAAAGTTTTCAAATAGTTCCTCCATTCTGTCAACAATTCCTGCGTATTTTTTCCGGTCAGCTTCTGGTCAACTTCATCGCAAAGTAAACGTCTCACCACTACATCTTCTCCATAATTTGCATTGATATAATTGATAAAAGAAATCTCTTCATAAGTAGTCAGCTTTTCTTCCTCTGTGGCTTTGGTCGGAAGAATTCTCCATCTATGAGCAATTATTTCGTTCTGGTCCTTTCTATAAAGCGCAAAAATATCCCAAATCAGCCTAAGATCAATTTGCTTATTTTGTAAATAATCAATGTCGTTTCTCAAATAAGCATCATATTCTTCCTGTGAATAAAATTTGTTATCAACCTGCTCCTCCATGTATCGCTGGTAATCCTGCGCAGTCCCTTTTCCGGGCTCTGTCACTGAATTTGATGCCAATGCATAAGATCCAATAAAGTCTTTCCAATTGTTTAGTTTATCTTGCCCTGCTAACACAAGTGAAAATGCCGAACGAAATCCAAATACATGACTGTCAATGGTATAATAATTCGTATTCTCTTTTTCATTATAGGAACTTTCTCTATAATCAGCTTTCAACAAATAATTATTCTGCGTTATTTTTTTATAATCTGGCTTGATGTTTAAATATTTCTCCATATAAAAAGCCATTTTACTTCTTGCCAAATAATCTTCAATCACCCAGTCTCGCATATCTGCAGAGTTCTTAATCAGTGGTATCAAATTCATTTGAAAGGTTGTAGGATAATCCTTGATTTCCAGAACACACTGACTATTCTTTCCATAAGTAGCTCGTCCAAACGCTTCCTCTCCTGGCTCTGAATACTTTTCCTTCACACCAATTGAAGTAAGCCAATTTTGCTTTTCTTTTTTCCCAATTGTTCCCTTTATCATCTGGTCTGTTTTCTTATTTTTCACAAGATAATCAACCAATTGAGATGAAGTTGAAACTGCAACTTTATAGTCTTCTTCTCTGCTAATATCTTTCAAAAAACATCCCCCAAATAAAGTTAAATCTACGAGATTTTCCTTTACGCTATAGTGTTTCTTTAAATCTGTAGAATCCACACCTTTAGAGCTAATATTTTGCGTAATTCCAAATGCAGTCCAAGGTTGTTTCAGATTATAGAATGCTTGCATAAGACTTGGTTTATAATTCCCTTTATCCAAATCAGAAAGTGTGCAATAAACTGTATGATCTTTTAGGTAAGTTCCTCCATAGGGTGTTTCTTCCAAGACACAGAAGATTATTTTCTGATTCACTTTCACTCCTGTATATTTTTCTGCTTTTTCTTGGAATGTCTGTACTTCTTTCACTACTTTTTGCGCAAGCTCTTCTTGAAACAAATATTCTCCAAACTGATATGTAAATTTTCCGTCCGTAGCAGAGAAAACCCTATAAGCTGCGGCATTGTCCTCCGATCTTTGTACTTCCTTTTTCTCATATTTCAAAGAATGATTACAACCGGTGATTAATACGCCGAATACCAATACTGTACCAATAACAAAAATAGATTTCTTAAAATGATTCATAATTTTATTTCCTCCCCTGTTTTTTTCTTGCTTCTTATAATTTGTATTATAATCCTAAAATTGATTTTGTGAATTAAGTGTGAATTAATGTTTTCTAAAGAAAATATAAATAATTATAAACAAAAAAGAATGAGCCTAATCGCTCATTCTCCATTCTCGTCTAACCAATGCAATTCATAATCACACTAACCATCATTTCTTTTTCATCAGGCTTTGATTCTGCTATCATAATAGTAAGGGCTACAAGCGTATGATCATCAATCAACTTTGTATTTCCATCAAATAGAATTCCATTTTTATCGAGAAAAAATAAAAACATCGTTGCAGCAATTCTTTTGTTACCATCACTAAAACTATGATTCTTTGTTACAAGATATAAAA